>DASSPF010000111.1:0-26027 GCA_035699805.1 Candidatus Limnocylindria bacterium
GCGGGCACGTTCGCCACCTGCGCGACGACGCGCTCGACGTCGGTGAGGGCGCGCGTGGTCGCGGCGGCGGGCCGCGCCACCTGGGCCTCGCCCTGCCGCATGGTCAACAGACGTTCGATGACCTCGCGCTTCTTCACCTTCTGCGTCGGTGTCGTGGGGAAGGTCTCGTCGGGCCACACCGTCCAGCCGCGGATCTGCTGGCTACCCGAAAGCCGCGTGTTCGCGTCGCGGACGATGGATGCGACGACGGCGGGGTCGCGCGGCTCGACGAAGACCGCATGGACGTGCAGCGTCTCCCCGGGTCGCTCGAGCCCGACGACGATCGCGAGCGTCGGCCGGAGCGGCGTGGCCAGCTCCTGGATGCGCGGGTCGGCGGCGAGGGCGTTCTCGACGTCCTCGGGGTACACCTTCTGACCGTCGGCCAGGGCGATCATGTCCTTCTTGCGGCCCTGCAGCCACAGGAAGCCGTCCTCGTCGAAGCGGCCGAGGTCGCCGGTGTGGAACCACTCGCCGTCGAGCGCCGCGCGTGTGGCCTCTTCGTTCTCCCAGTAGCCCGTGAAGACGTTCGGGCCTCGGGCGAGGACCTCGCCGTCCTCGGCGATCCTCACGTCCACCCCGGGGACCGGCGTGCCCACCGAGCCGAAGCGGTTGCGGCCGAGGCGGTTGAAGGTGAGGGCGGGCGAGGTCTCGGACAGACCGTATCCCTGGAGCACCTCGACGCCGAGCTCACGCCAGGCCTCGCCGAGGGCGGGGTCGAGCGCCGCGCCACCCGAGACGATGTAGCGGAAGCGACCGCCGAAGTTCTTGTGCACCGAGATGAAGAGGATGCGGCGCAGCGACATGGGCAGCCGGCGCGCGATGCGCCGCAGCTTCGCGAAGAGCGGCCCCTTGCCATCGGCCTGGGCGCGCCGCTCGATGGCGATGAAGAGCGAGCGAACGGCGGCCGGCGTGATGAGGATCATCGAGACTCGCCGCTCCTTGAACGTGCGCCGGACGACCGCGGGTTGCCGGCTGGTCGGATAGACGACGGAGGCGCCGGCCACCAGGACGCAGAAGAAGCCCGGACCCTGCTCGAAGATGTGCGAGAGCGGGATGAACGAGAGCAGCCGCTGCTTCGGGCCGATCGGGAAGATCTCCGTCGCGGCCAGGGCGTTCGACAGCAGATTGCGGTGGGTCAGCATCGTGCCCTTCGGCTCGCCGGTCGTCCCGGAGGTGAACATCACCTCGGCGAGGTCGTCGGGGCCGACCGCCGGCTTGGGCAGCGGCTCGCGGCCGCGAGCGAGGTCGGGGAGCTGCTCCATCTCGTACAGCGGGATGCCGAGGGTCGCCGCGCGCTCCTTCGTCTGTGTGGTGACGAGCGCCGCCGCGGCGCGGGTGCGCTCGCGGATCTTGGCCACGAATTCGGCGGTCGAGTTCACATCGAGCGGGACGAGGATCGCGCCGGCACGGAGCGCCGCGAGGATCGCGATGCCGTACTCCGGGCGGTTGACACCGAAGAAGAGCACGCGGTCACCCGGGCGGATACCGCCGTCCGCGAGCACGCGCGCCGCTCGCGGGACGACGTCCTGCAGGTCGCGGTAGCTCCAGGCGCGGGTGCGGAAGCCGGGCTTGATGATGAGCGCGGTCTTCGTCCCGAAGCGGGCCGCGGAGACCTCGATGATGTCGTTCAGCGTCTCCATCACGAGGCCAGCGCTCGCAGCGCGTCGCGCGCGCCCTCGCGCAGCGCCGGGTAGTGCGAAAACAGGATCGTGTCCACATCCAGCTCGGCGAGACGGGCTATCGAGCGGCGTGCCTGCCCCATGTCGTCGGTGAAGATGTAGTTCGGGAGCGTGACGCGCCCGCGGAGGCGCTGGAGGATGTCGCCGACGATGACCAGACGGCGCGACGGCGAGTACAGGCAGATGCTGCCCGGCGTGTGGCCGGGCGTGTGGATCACCTGGAGCCCGCCGAGGACCGGAAGGACGTCACCGTCCTGGAGCGGCACCGCGTCGGTGGGAGCGCGCGTGAGGTAGGCGATGATCGCCCCTGGCGCTGGTCGTCCTGTGAAGACCTCGCTCAGGCGGATGCGCAGGCGCTCCATATCCGCGGGATGCATGTGGACGGACGCACCCGTGGCGCCGGCGATCTCGTGAACGCCGCCGATGTGATCGGGATGTCCGTGCGTGCACACGATGCGCGTGATGTCGCTGAGATCGCGCCCGATCCGCGCGAGGTAGCGGCGGAGCATGACGATGGAGCCGCGGTGACCGGCATCCACGAGCGTGAGCTCGTCCTCGGCGATGAGGAACGCGTTCGCGCCGATGACGCGGACCGCGTGGATGTCCGACGCTACTTCCATCCGCCTCCCCAGCGCGCGAGTCTAGGCGACGAACGTCCGCCAGAGGAGGTTCAGGACGGAGAGCACGACCAGCGCGACGATGATCCTCCGGAAGTACCGCACGTCGAGACGCCCGCGTGCCCAGATCCCTGCGGCGAGCGCGAGCAGCGTGGGGACGAGGCCGATCAGACCGATGGCGACGACCTCCTCCGTATACAGACCCTGCGCCGTGTACCCGACCAGCTGCACGACGCTGTTCAGCTGGAAGATCGCCGCGAGGACGAACACGAAATCCCGCGGCGCGAGGCGTTGGGCGTGGAAGTACGAGCCGACGAGCGGGCTGGCGATGGAGGTCGTGCCCTGGAGCACGCCGCCGACGAAGCAGACCAGCGGCCCGAGGATCCGCGCACGCAGCGCCGCCGGATCGTCGCCGAGGAGGCGATCGCCTCGGGCGAGGAACACGCCGACCATGACGGCGATGAGGATCGCGAACGTCCGCTGATCGAGCTGCGCCAGCAGGAGCGTGCCGAGCGCCGTGCCCGTGGCGGAGGCGAGCAGGAACGGACCGAGGCCGCGCAGGAGGTGGCGCTGCCGCAACCCCTGCGTGAGCAGCAGGGTGTTCGCCGCGAAGATCGGGATGGTCACGATGGTCACCGCCATCCGCGGTCCGAAGACGCCGGCGAGGATCGGCGTGGCGATGAGCGGCAGCCCCATGCCCGAGAGTCCCTTGGCGAGCCCCGCGACGGCGAGGCCCGCGATCAGGACGAGGAGCTCGAGCGGGCCCACTCGGACTCGGTGACGAGGGTGCGCCAGTCCACCGGCTGGAGCCGGTCGCTGGCCATGTATCCGCGGCCGGTCTTGGCGAGATCGCGGCCGCTCACGCGCACGATGTCCGCGGTGTGGTCGAAGCCGCTCCCGTGCACGAGCGCCGAGCCGACCCCGTACACGTCCACGGGCACGCCCTGCTCCTCGAAGCGCCGGATCTTGGCCGCGTCGAAGCCGCCGGAGGCGACGATGCGCACGTGACGGTAGCCCGCGTCGTCGAGCGCCCTACGCAGGAGGGTCACGAGCTGCGGTGTGACCCCGCGCAGGTCCTCGCGGCCCGCGACGCCGTCACGCGCCTGCAGCAGCTCGAGCACGGAGCGGTCGATGAGCGACTCGCTCGTGTCGACACGGACGCCCCACAGGCGCTGACCCAGCGCATGCGCCACGCCGAGCGACGTGTTCACCACGTCGTTGCGGAAGTCGACGAGCGCGGTGACGTTCACGTGCCCCTCGGGCGTCCCCTTTGCGGTGAGATGCCCGACCTCGGTGCTCGCGCGATTGATGTGCTCGTCGAACTTCAGCGTGGCGACGGTGGTGTCGCCGCCGTACACGGCGATGAGCGCGTGCGGCACGGTCCCGAGCCCCTTCGAGCCCCACCACTCGCCCTGCTCGTCGGTGGAGACAGCGATGGCTCCGCCGACGTACGCGGCGTAGCCCGCGCCGGCCTGCGCCTCGTGACCCTGGTGGCGCGCGCCGAACATGATGACCGGCTTGCCGCGGGCCGCCGCGACGACGTCGCGCGTGTTCGTCGCGACGCGCGTGCCCTCCGCGAGCGCGCCGAGGTACAGGGTCTCGAGGTGGGCGAACGTCGCGTACTCGCCCTCGATCCGCATGACCGGCTCGCCTGCCTCGGCGATCTCGCCGTCGAAGAGCGACTCCACATGGAGGTCCTGCCACGCCGGCTCCCACAGCGACGCGAGCTCGCTCGAGAGCTCGAACACCTCGCGCGCGATCGGCTCGTACGTGGCCCAGCCGCCCGCGGGGAGCGCGAGCCAGTGCGCGTACAGCCGCTGCTCGGCGGCGAGGTAGCGCGTGAAGAGCGCGTCCGCGCGCGCGCGATCGCGATACGCCCCGGCGCCCACATGGAGCAGCGCGAGGGTCTGGTCCGTCCCCACGATCACCGCGCCGGGGTGCTTCTGGAAGATCTGCATCGTGACGCGGTCACGCCGTCCATCCATCTCCAGGATGAGCTTGGTGCGGGCGAAGTAGATGTCGCTCTTGTAGCCGGCGCGGATCTTCTCGATGGGCAGGCGGAACACGTGCGGCCGCAGCCGCTGGGTCACGATCATGTTCGCTTCCGCTCGCCCGTGCCCACGCCGATAGAGTGCCACGCTCCTGCGTCGGGCTCGGTCGTCAGAGCGGCCGGCCGGCCAGGAGGAGGACGACGATCACGAGCGCGAGCGCGAGCCGGTAGCCGACGAACCAGCCCAGCGAGTGGACGCGCAGGAAGCGGATGAGGAACGCGACCGCGGCCATGCCGGTGACGAACGAGACGGCGAAGCCAACGGCCAGCAGGTCTGGCGCGTCGAAGAGCGCCTGCGCCTTCCGCGCGTCGAGGAGCGTCTTCAGGCCCGCGCCCAGGATGACCGGTGTCGCGAGGAGGAACGAGAAGCGCGTGGCCTCCTCGCGCGCGAGCCCGCGGACGAGCCCGCTCGAGATGGTGATCCCCGAGCGGCTCACGCCGGGGAGGAGCGCGATGGCCTGCGCCGCGCCCATGAGGAGCGCGTCGCCGAGCGTGAGATCGCCGGCGCTCCGCCGCTGCGTGGCGACGCGCTCGGCGGCGGCGAACACGATCGAGCCGCCGACGAGCCCGGCGACGATCCACCATGGTGAGCGCAGCGTCGTCGAGACCGCGCCCTCCAGGAGGACGCCCGCCGCTCCTGCGGGGATCGTCCCGGCGATGACGAGCAGTGGCAGGCGGGGCCGGCCGCCGAGCAGGTCGCGCGCGAGGGACAGCCAGGTGCGGGCGAAGTAGATGAGCACCGCGAGGGCGGTCCCCAGATGCAGCGCGACGTCGAATGAGAGACCGAACTTCGCCGGGTCCAAGCCGAGGGCGTCGCTCACCAGGATGAGGTGTGCGGTGGAGCTCACCGGCAGGAATTCGGTGAGACCCTGCACCAGACCGAGGAGGGCGGCCGCGGCGAGGTCGTTCAGCGCAGCGCTCCGTGCGCGGCGGCGAGCGCGCTCTGTGCCTCGCGCTCGTGGCCGAGGATCATTTCGAGCTGCTTCGCCCAGGCGCGTCGATGGCCGACGTCGAGGAAGCGCATCGCGACCGAGGCGTCGAACGCCCCGCTCCCCATCTTCTGCGCGGCATCGGCGCTGTAGCCGTACGACTCGGCGGCGCGCAGCAGGTCCGCGCCGGGTGTGTTCGGGAAGAGCGCACGTACACCCCGAAGGAATCGCGCCGCCGCCCGTCGCTTGTCCACGTGGATCCCGCGCATGGCGTGGTCGGCGAAGGCGAGCGTGCCGGCGTGCCGGGTGTCCTTCCAGCGCTCCTCATCGCGCACGCCATCGAGCCATGTCATGAGGGCCGCAAGCGCCGCGCCGCCCGCCTCGACCGCTCCGGCGACGGCCTCGCGGGCGAGCGGGGCGCGGTCCGGCTCCCCGTCGCGGTCGAGGAACGCGACCAGGCCGTGCTCGGCATCCGCGAACGCGCTCCAATCCACCTTCGTGGGACGGTCGGTCTTGTCGAAGTACGTCCGCGCAAGGAACGTGGGGCCGTCCTCGTCGTAGCCCACGATGAGCCCGTACTCGGGCGGGCCGGCGATGCCGCGGACGAGCGGCGGCAGCTTGGCGTCGATCGCCTCGGCGACGCGGTCGAGGACGAGCGAGCGCATGTCGTCGTCGAAGGGCGGGCCCACGACGTCCGGCCGAACGCCCGCGGCCCGAGCACCGCGTGCGAGCGTCGCCTCATCCAGGGGCGCCGCCGCGAGCGGATCCCATGTGACCGCGTCGATGGTGGTCGTGAACGCGGCGCCCGACACGCCCATGACCCACTCGTACTCGGTGCCGGTGGCGATGGCGAGCGTCGCGGGCAGCGTGCAGTCGCGGCCCGCGCCGAACGCGAGCGTGGGGATGTCCTTCAGGGATCGGCTACGCGCCATTCTCCTCCGGGGGAAAGGCGTGCTTGAGGATCGTGAGCACCTGCAGCGTCACCCATTTCGACGCATCGACGCGCGAGGCCATGCGATCGCCGTACGGCGCTCGGCCGGCCCAGCGCCCGCGCGGGTCCTGCCGCGCGAGCAGCCAGGCGATCGCGGGCTGCGCGCGGGGGTCGTCGATGGCCCCGGCCGCATCGATGGCCCGCAGCACGAAGAGCACGTCGGCCTGATAGAAGAGCGGGAACGACAGCTGGCGCCAGAGATAGCTCGGCTCGGTCGCCGTGGGGTAGCGCCCGCGCTCCAGCTTGTACGAGAGCAGGAACTCGACCCCGCGGCGCAGCGTGCGCTCCACCTCGCGCGTGCGTGCGCTCTCCGGCAGCGCGGCGAGCCCCCAGATGAGACGGGCGTAGCCCCACGCACACGGATCGTCGCCGTTGATGTGGCAGGCCGCGTCGTACTTCTTCGATTCGCGCACCAGGCGCTGCACGAGCGGCTCGAGGCGCGGATCCGTTCCGTACCCCGCGGCCGCCACGTAGCGCACGACGCTGCCGGTGAAACACGAGACGCCGTGGTCCCGACCGAAGATCCACTCCAGCCCCGCAGCCTTCGGGTCTCCGAGGGCGTCGAGGACCCAGCGCGCGCCGCGCCGCAGGCGCGGATCGCTGGGGTCCGCACCGTATTCGACCAAGAGGAGATTGGACCAGTGCGTGCCCTTGTACTTGGAGGCATTCCACTGCTTCAGGTCCGGGCCGGGCCAGGCTCCCTCTGGACGCTGGCGCTTCAGGATGGTGGAGATCGGCGGCGAGCTCATCGCGGCTTGCCGTGCCTCCCGCAGCTCCGCGTCGCGCGGCCCGCGGTCCAGGATCTGCCGCAGCGTCAGGGCGCGTACGGCGGGATCCGACCGCTCGAGAAGCCAGGGGATCGGGTCGCCGTGCAGCAGCGCCTTCCAGGGCATCACGTACCGCCGACCGACAGCTCGCTGATGACGAGCGTCGGGCTGCCGATGCCAGCGGGACCGAAGACGAGGTCCGTGCCCACGCCGGTGATCGACGACAGGAGCTGGGTGAGATTGCCGGCGATGGTGATGCCCTGCACCGGGTGACGCGCCTCGCCCTTCTCGATGTACACGCCGGTCGCACCGAGCGAGAACTCGCCCGACACGGGGTCGATGGTGTGCAGGTTCAGCAGGCTGGTGACCCGGAGCGTCCGGTCCTGCCCGGCGACGAGGTCCTGCGGATCGTCGGTACCCGCCTCGATGTAGAAGTTCGAGGGGCCGATGCGGCTCGGTGACGCGTACGAGCCACGGCGCGCGTTGCCGGTGGAGGCGGAGCCCATCTTGCGCGCGGTCTTCTGGTTGGTGAGGAATCCGCGGAGCGTGCCGCGCTCGATGAGCGTCTGGGTCGTGGTCGGGATGCCCTCGCCGTCGAAGGGCGCGCTGCGCATCCCGCCGGGGCGCCGCGCGTCATCGACCACCGTCACACGCTCGTTCGCCACGCGCGCCCCGACCTTCCCGGCGAGGAGGCTGCGCCCCTTCAGGACGTTGTCCGCCGAGAAGAGCGGGGCGATCGCCCCGAGGAGGCTCATGCTCATCCAGGGGTCCAGGACGATCGGCACCTTCTGGGTGGGGAAGGGCTTCGCCCCCAGCTTCTCGAGCGCGCGCTGCGCCGCGCGCACGCCAATGGCGGCCGGGTCGAGGTCGGCCAGGCGCCGGGCTCCTTCGCCGTGATAGCCGATCTGACGCTCGCCGTCCGCCGTCGCCACGGGGCTGGTCATGGCGCCGCAGAAGCTCTCGCGGTACGACGCCCGGATGCCGGTGGTCGTCGCGATGATCGTGGTGACCTCCGAGTCCGAGTACGTCGTCTTGCGGAAGTGCGTGACGCGCGCGTCCGTCTCGCGCGCCGCCCGCTCCACCGCCAGTGCGATGGCGCCGCGCTCGGCGAGCGGCCGCTCCTCGAGGCCCGGGTGGTAGAGGGCGAGGTCGGCCGCGGTGAGCGGGCCGCTGGCGATGGCGAGGTCCGGATCGGGCTCGGTCACCCGGGCCATGCGGCGGGCGAGCTCGACGCACGCCTCGATGCCCGAGACGGCGAGGTCCGAGGAGTGCGCGAACCCCATGCGCTGGTCCTCGAGCACGCGCACACCGAGACCCCGCTCGCCGCGCGCGATGACGTTCTCGATCCCGCCGTCCTTCGTGTCGACCGAGCCGGACTGCGCCTCACGCAGGAAGACCTCGGCCGTGCGCGCACCCGACGCGCGGAGCGCGGCGAGCGCGCGATCGACGACCTCGTCATTGGTGAGGCGCTGTGTCATGCGGCCTTTCCCGTGCGGCTCACTTCAGCTTCCCGCCCACCACCACCGAGGGGATCCGCAGGGTCGGCTGCGCGTCCGCCACCGGCGCGCCCTGACCATCCTTGCCGCACGTCCCGGTCGAGTAGCCGAGGTCCCAGCCGACCATGTCGATCTCGCTCATGAGCTTCGGCCCCTGCCCCACGAGCGTCGCCCCGCGGAGCGGCTCGGCGAGCATCCCGTCGCGGATGCGGTAGCACTCGGTGATCTCGAAGGCGAAGTTGCCGCTCACCACGTCGACCTGTCCGCCGCCCATCTTCTTCACGAAGATGCCGTCCTTGACCGAGCGCACGATCTCGTCGGGGTCGCTCGTGCCGCGCTCGATCATGGTGTTCGTCATCCGGCAGATCGGGAGGTAGCGGAACGACTCGCGGCGCGCGTTGCCGCTCCGGCCGATGCCGAGCTTCGCCGCGTGTCGCCGGTCCGACAGGTAGGTGCGGAGGATGCCGTTCTCGATGAGCACGGTCCGCTGGGTGGGCGTGCCCTCGTCGTCCATCGCCGCGGTCCCGCGCTGGCCGGGGTCCCGCCCATCGTCCACCACGGTGATGAGCTCGCTCGCCACCTTCTCGCCGATGCGTCCCGAGTAGACGGACAGGCCTTTGAGGTTCAGATCCGCCTCGAGCCCGTGCCCGACCGACTCGTGGATGAGCGTGCCGCCCGCCTCGCTCGAGAGCACGACCGTGTACGTGCCCGCGGGCGCCGCCTCGGCGCCGACGTTCAGCACGGCGCGCCGTGCGGCGATCGTCGCGACCTCGGTCACCACGCCGTCGTCGAGCATCTCGAACCCGCGGGTGCCGCGGACGGCCTCGAAGCCGGACTCGAGCACCTCGCCGTCCTTGGCCACCACGTTCAGGGCGAAGTTCAGGCGGACGCGCGTGTCCGTCCGGAGGACGCCGTCGCTGTTGGACACCAGCACGTCCTGCACGCTCTCGCCATAGGAGACCGTCACCTGCACCACCCGCGGGTCGATGGCCCGCGCGACCCGGTCGGCCAGGCGCAGCAGCGCCACCTTGCGCTCGACCGGGACGGTCCGAGGGTCGATCGCTACCGGATGTGGTCGCGCCAAGACATCGGGCACGACGCTCGGCGCGTCGTGCAGGTCCCCGCCCTCGGAGACGCTCGCGGCGGCGCGGCCCGCGAGCAGCATGAGGTCGTCCACGCCGGTCACGTTGCCGTTCGCGTAGGTCGTGCGATCGCCGGAGTCGTCGACGACGCGCACGCCGGCACCCTGGTCGACGCCCGCGATCGCGTCCTCGATCCGTCCATCGTCGAGCACGAGCTGAAGCGTCTCGTGGCGTTCCCAGAAGAGCTCCGCCCACTCGCCACCGCGCGACAGCGCGGTCCGGAGCGCGCGCTCTGCGTCGCGCGCGGAGACGACAGGCGTACGCGCGATGGTCAGCGTGCTGATGATGCCCACTCCCCTTGCCGCCCGGACGGCGGCGTCGGAGATGGTACGACGGCTACTCGCCGAGGACAGTAACGACGGCGTGACGCTCGCGGGGTCCGTCGAAGTCGGCGAGATAGACACCCTGCCAGGTGCCGAGCGCGAGCTCGCCGTCGCGCACCGGCAGCGTGACGTCGTTGCCGGTCAATACCGCGTTGATGTGCGCGTCGGCGTTGCCCTCCGCGTGCGCGAACTCATCGTCCTTGGGCACGAGCTTCGCGAGGTGCGAGAGCAGGTCGCGCTGCACGGCAGGGTCGGCGTTCTCGTTCACGAAGATCCCCGCGGTCGTGTGGGTGCTCGCCACCACGCAGATCCCCTCGCGGATCTTCGACCGGGTGACCGCCGCGCGCACGCGCGCCGTGATGTCCACGGTCGCACGACGTGCCTCCGTGTGGATCGTGAGGCGCTCGTGGTGGACGGTCATGCCTTCACCACCGGCGACGATACTTCCGCCTGTGCAGACGTGGGGCGAGGCGCGCGCCGCGGCGATCGAGCGACTGCGCACCGGCGCCGAGCCGCGCAGCGCGGTCCTCGATGCCGACGTGCTCCTCGCCTTTGCGCTGGAGGTGTCCAAGGAGGAGCTGCTCGCGCACCCGGAGCGCCCGCTCCCGGCGGATGGGGCCGCCCGGGCGCTGGCGCTCGTGGAGCGCCGCGCCGCCGGTGAGCCCGTCGCGTACCTGCGGGGGTGGAAGGAGTTCTACGGCCTGCGATTCCGTGTCGACCCGCGCGTGCTCATCCCCAGGCCCGAGACGGAGACGCTCGTCGACGAGGCGCGCCGGCTCATCGGCGGCCGCGCCCTCACCCTGGTCGACGTGGGGACCGGATCCGGCGCGATCGCCTGCGCCATCGCGGCGCACGAGCACGCCGTACGCGTCATCGCCACGGACGCGAGCCCCGACGCGCTCGCCGTGGCCGGCGCGAACGCCCTGGGCCTCGGTGTCGCGGAGCGCGTCGAGCTGCGTCTGGGCGATCTGCTCGCCCCGCTGACCGAGCGCATCGAGGTGATCTGCGCGAACCTGCCCTACCTCCGCGAGGATGCGCTCGAGCGTCTCGAAGGCGATCGCACCTCGCTCGCCTTCGAGCCGCGCATCGCGGTCGTCGCCGGTGCCGATGGTCTCGCGCTGCTGCGACGGTGCATCGCCGACCTTCCCCGCGTCCTCGCTCCGGGTGGCGCCGCGCTGTTCGAATGCGATCCGCCCCAGGTCGATGAGGTCAGCGCGTGGCTTGGGGCGGCCGGGTTGGCCACGCGGGCCGTGCGGGACCTCGCCGGCGCGGCGCGCGTCGTCGTGGCGCAGGGATAGCATCCGCGGCGGTGGGGAGGGGAGCGATGGACCAGTTCCTCGTCGCGGGGGCGGTCTCGGGGGCAGTGGCCCTTCTCGTGTTCGTCGTGGCGCACGCGATCTGGATCGTCCCGGTCTGGTGGCTGCTCGCGTTCACGCCCATCACCATGCTCATCGGTGCGCTCGCGTCATGGCCGTTCCGCGAGCTTGCCGCGCGAGCCGCGCTCCCCGCTGCACCCTTCGACGGACTCGCGTTCGCCGCGATCCTCCTGCTCACGCTCGTCCCGACCGTCATCGCGGGGATGGCGCAGGGCCCGGTGAGCCGCGACGCGGTGACATTCGGGAGCGTCGTGCCGCCGCTGTTGCTCGCGATCCCCGCCGGCGCGGTGCTTGGTGGGTCGCTCGCAGGCTCGGCGCGCGGCGCCGCGGCCCTCGCGCTCGCGGCGGGCGCGCTCGCGCTCACGCTCGGGCACAACTTGCCCTTCTTTCCGCTGGGTACGCCGTCATGGGAACGCGCATTCGCGCTGGTCATCGGCGTCGAGCTCGCGGCGGGCGCCTCGTTCACGGCGGCCCGCGCGGTCCTCGCGCAACTATCATCGGCCGTATGAAGACACGCCTCCTCCCGGCGGATGCGCCCGGGGCGGTGGAGGAGGCGGCGGCCGCGCTCGCGCGCGGAGAGCTCGTCGCCTTCCCGACCGACACCGTGTACGGCCTCGCCGCCGGGCACGACCACCTGCGCAAGCTCTATATCGCCAAGGACCGCCCCAAGGACAAGCGCATCCCGGTGCTGCTCTCGGATGCGACCAATCTCGAGGCGAGCGCACTCGTGACCGCGGCCGCACGCGCCCTCGCGGAGCGCTTCTGGCCCGGACCGCTCACGCTCGTGCTCGTCGCGCCGCGCCGCGGCACGCTCGCGTTCCGCGTCCCGGACAACGCCGTGGCGCGGCGGCTCATCGCGGCGAGCGGTGGCGGGCTCCCAGTCACGAGCGCGAATCGCTCGGGCCAGCCCGACGCGCGGACCGCCGAGGAAGTCCTGGCGCAGCTCGACGGTCGTGTCTCGCTCGTGCTCGATGGTGGGCGCACCGCGGGCGACCGGCCCTCCACGGTCGTCGATTGCACGACGGACCAGCTGAAGATCCTGCGCGAGGGCGCGATCAGCGCGTCGGAGATCGAGCGGGCGCTGCGTCAGGCGAAGGTCGCTTGAGGGTCGGCATCGCGGCCGATCACGCGGGCCAGATGCTGAAGGCGTCCCTGGTGAAGCACCTCCGCGCCAAGGGCGTGGACCTGCGCGAGTACGGACCGGCGCCCGATCCCGATGACGACTACCCGCTCATCGCGCGCGTGCTCGCCGATGCCGTCGTGAGCGGCGAGGTGGATCGCGGGATCTTCTGCTGCGGCTCGGGCATCGGGCCGGCCGTCGCGGCGAACAAGCGCCGCGGCATCCGCGCCGCCGTTGTGGAGAGCGAGTGGAGCGCGCGCGACGCCGTGGAGCACGTGGATGTGAACTTCCTCACCATGGGCGAGCGCGTCATCGGCGACGAGGTCGCCAAGAGCATCGTGGACGCGTACCTCGGAGCGACGGTCCAGGGCGGCCGCCACGAGCGCCGCCGGAAGCAGATCCAGGTGATGGAGGATCAACGATGAACGAGCGACGAGCGGGTTTCCCGCGAGGAGCGAGTCAACGAGCGGTGTCGAGGCGGCGAGGCGCAGGCCGCGTAGCAGGCCGAGCCGAGCGCGAGGAGAAGAGATGAGCGCCAGCGAGCTCGAACGGATCGACCCGGAGATCCATCAGGCGATCGAGAACGAGAAGCGCCGCCAGGTGGAGAAGGTGGAGCTCATCGCGTCGGAGAACTACACCAGCGCCGCGGTGATGGAGGCGGTGGGCAGCGTCCTCACGAACAAGTACGCCGAGGGCTACCCCGGCCGCCGTTACTACGGCGGGTGCGAGTGGGTGGACGTGGCCGAGTCGCTCGCGATCGAGCGGGCGAAGGCGCTCTTCGGCGCGCAGGCAGCAAACGTCCAGCCGCACGCGGGCGCGCAGGCGAACATGGCCGCGTATGCCGCGGTGCTGAAGCCGGGCGACACCGTGCTCGGTCTCGCGCTCGACCAGGGTGGCCATCTCACGCACGGCTCGCCGGTGAACTTCTCGGCGAAGCTCTACCACTTCGTCCCGTACGGCGTGCACCGTGACAGCGAGCTCATCGACTACGAGAACCTCGAGGCGCTCGCGAAGGAGCACCGGCCGAAGATGATCGTCGCCGGCGCGACGGCGTACCCGCGCTTCTTCGACTTCCCGCGCCTGCGGAAGATCGCCGACGAGGTCGGCGCGCTCCTGCTGGTGGACATGGCGCATTTCGCCGGCCTCGTCGCGGCGGGGGAGCACCCCACGCCGGTGGGCCATGCGCAGATCGTCACCACGACCACGCACAAGACGCTGCGCGGTCCACGGGGCGGGATGATCCTCTCGGATGCCGAGTTCGAGAAGCCCATCAACAGCGCCGTCTTCCCCAACGTGCAGGGCGGGCCGCTCATGCACGTCATCGCGGGAAAGGCGGTCATGCTCAAGGAGGCCGCGACCCCGGAGTTCAAGACCTACGCCAAGCAGATCCGCGTGAACGCGGCCACGCTCGCCGCGTCGCTGGCGAAGGCCGGGCTGCGCATCGTCTCGGGTGGCACGGACAACCACCTCATGCTCGTGGACGTCCGCCCGCTCGAGATCACCGGCAAGCAGGCCGAGAAGGCGCTCGACGCGGTGGGGATCACGGTGAACAAGAACACCATCCCGTACGACCCGCAGAAGCCGGCGATCGCCTCGGGCATCCGTGTGGGCACGCCCGCGGTGACGACGCGCGGCATGCGCGAGGCGGAGATGGAGCGCCTCGGAGCGCTCATCTCGCGCGCGCTGCGAGCGGTGGGCGACGAGACGGTGGCGAAGGACGTGGCCGCCGAGGTGCTCGACCTCACCCGGCGCTTCCCCGTCCCCGGCATCACCGGCGCGGTGGCGACCCGCTGAGCGGATCCACGCTCCACGTCTCCACGCACCCGCTGCTGCGGGAGAAGGTGACGCGTCTGCGGGACGAGAGGACCGAGCCGCGCCAGTTCCGCGCCCTCGTGGGCGAGATCGCCACGCTCCTGCTCTACGAGGCGACCGCCGATCTCCCGGTGCAGGACACGACGGTACGGACGCCTTTGGCCAATGCGCGCGGGGCTCGGTTGGCCGAGCCAGTTGGGCTCATCCCGGTGCTCCGCGCCGGGATCGGCATGGTGGAGGCAGCGCTCGAGCTCATGCCCGATGCGCAGGTCTGGCACATCGGCCTGTTCCGCGACGAGCGCACGCTGCGGCCGATCGAGTACTACAACAAGCTCCCATCGGAGGCGACCGTCGCGGTATGTCTCGTGCTCGACCCGATGCTCGCGACCGGCGGCTCGGCCGTCGCGACGATCGACATCCTGAAGAAATGGGGCGCCAAGCGCGTGAAGTACGTCGGCATCATCGCCGCGCCCGAAGGCGTGCAGGCGCTCTCGACGGCGCATCCCGACGTTCCGATCCACGTCGCCGCGCTTGACGAGCGGCTCAACGATCGCGGGTACATCGTTCCCGGCCTCGGCGACGCGGGCGACCGCCAATTCGGGACCGGCTGAGCCCGTGCCAGCCCTGTCCGCCGCGGTCGTCCTGTATGTCGGCTCGGCCCTGCTCGCGTTCCTGCTCGCCGCGGTGATCACGCCGCTCGTCGGGCGCGTGGCCGAGCGCTTCGGCCTGCTCGACATGCCCGGCGGCCGCCGTCTCCATCCCCGCCCGATCGCGCGGCCGGGCGGTCTGGCGATCGCGCTCGCGTTCGGGATCACGATCCTGCTCTTCTGGCTCGTGGATCGCTACGCCGGCCGGCCCTTCCTCATCCCGGAGGAGGTGCGCTCGCCGCGCTTCACGCTCACCGCGCTCGCTGCCGCGCTCGGGATGACGCTTGGCCTCATCGACGACGCGTTCGAGCTGCGCGCGCGCTGGCAGTTCCTCGGCCAGTGCGTCGTCGCGGCGATCATCGTGGGCGCGGGCATCCGCATCGATTTCATCGACGACCCGCTCGGCGCAGGCCTCATCCAGCTCGCCACGCCGGTGGCGATCGCGTTCACGTTCTTCTGGATCGTCGGCATGAACAACGCGCTCAACTTCATCGACGGGCTCGACGGACTCGCGGCCGGCGTCGCGGCGATCGCCGCGGCGACGCTCGGCGCGATCGCGCTGCTGCCGCAGGTAGCCGAGCCGTTCGTCGCGTGGATGGCCTTCTCGCTCGCGGGCGCCACCATCGGGTTTCTGCTGTTCAACTTCCACCCGGCGCGGCTCTTCATGGGCTCCACCGGCGTGGTGTTCGTCGGCACGATGCTCGCGGTGCTCTCGATCTTCGGCACGGCGAAGGTGGCCGCGGCACTCCTGGTCCTGGGCGTCCCGATCATCGACACCTTCTATGTGCTGCTGCGCCGCGTGCTCACGCGGCGTCCGCCGTTCGCACCCGATCGCGGTCACTTCCATCACCGGCTGCTCGACGTTGGCCTATCGCACCCGCAGGCCGTGCTGCTCATCTACGCGCTCACGCTGGGCTTCGCCGCGCTCGCCTTCCTGACGAGCGGGCGCACCCAGACGCTCGCGTTCGTCGGTGCGGTCGTGGCCTTCGGCGTGGTCATCGTTCTCATGACCCAGCGTGCGTCCAAGGCGGAAGAGTTCGATCCGGCCCTGTACGCCGAAGAGGCCGACCGCTTCTAGGTGGCTCGGCCGAAGCTCCGCGTCGGCACGTGCTCGTGGACCGACCCCACGCTCATCGCCTCCGGCTGGTACCCACCTGAGGTCGCGAAGAAGCCCGAGGCGCGTTTGCGCTTCTACGCCGCGCGCTTCCCGATCGTCGAGAACGACGCGTCCTACTACGCGATCCCCGATCCCAAGCAGGCCGCACTCTGGGCCGAGCGCACCCCCGAGGGCTTCACCATGAATTTCAAGGCCTTCGGCGCCATCACCACACACCCCATCGACCCCGCGCGCCTACCCAAGGAGCTGCGCGAGGCGCTCCCCGCCGAGGCTGCCGCCAAGCGCCGTGTGTACCCGAAGGATCTGCCGAAGGACGTGCTCGGCGAGATCCACGCGCGCTTCTGGGTGGGCCTCGACCCGCTGCGCAAGGCGCGCAAGCTCGGCGCGATCCTGCTGCAGTATCCGGACTGGTTCCCGATCGGCTCGAAGAACAAGTCCGAGATCCTCCGTGCGCGCGAGCTGCTGCCCGACGACGTGATCGCGGTGGAGTTCCGCAATCGCACCTGGATGGAGGAGCGCAACCAGGCCGAGACACTCGCCTTTCTGCGGGACAACGGCCTCGCCTACGTGTCGGTGGACGAGCCGCAGGGGTTCCCGTCGTCCATCCCGCCGGTCGCCGTCGCGACCGCGCCGCTCGCGGTGGTCCGCTTCCACGGCCGCAACAGCGAGAACTGGAAGAAGCCGGGCCTCTCGGCCGCGGAGCGCTTCGACTACCTCTACGCGCCGCCCGAGCTCGCCGAGTGGCTCCCCAAGATCCGGCGGCTCGAGGAGGAGGCCGACGAGGTGCACCTGCTCATGAACAACTGCTACGGCGACAAGGCCGTGCGTAACGCCGCCGACCTCGCGGCGATGCTCCGGCGGTAGCATCGGCGCGATGCCGATGCGACCGCTTTCAGACTTCCATCCGCGCGAGCGCGTCGCGATCGTGCCGCACACCACGCGCCGCTTCGCGTGCCGCTCCACCATCGCGCTCTCGCCCGACGGTCACACCCTCGCCGTCGTGTCCGACCGTGGGGCCGGGACGTACGAGGCGTGGACGCTGCCGGTCCACGGGGGAACCCCGCAGCGCGCGGTGACGGTGGAAGATCACGCCGTCCGCAGCCTGTGCTGGAGCGCGTCGGGCGAGCTCATCGCCGCCGCGGACCGCGGCGGGACCGAGCTCCACCAGCTGTACGTGCGTCACCCCGACGGCCCGAATGAACCGCTCTCGGTGGACCCCGCCGGCAAGGTGCAGCGTCTGCTCTCCTGGAACGCGGCCTCGCCCGACGGTCGGACGGTCGCGTTCTCGAGCAACGCGCGCGCGTCCACGGACATGGACGTCGTGATCGCCGATCTCGCGACCCGGACCGAGCGGCCGCTCCTCGCCGCCGCGGCGTGGCACGTCGTCGGCGGCTGGTCGCCCGACGGGCGCCAGCTCCTCGTCATGCGTGTGCACGACAACACCACGCAGGACCTGCTCGTCGTCGACGCGGCGAGCGGTGCGGCGCGCGAGATCACCGTCCACTCGGAGGACGTCTCGCACGTGCCCGCGGGCTGGCTCGCCGACGGCCGGGTGGTGGAGATCACCGACATCGACGACGAGCACCTCTGGCTGGCGGCCCTCGATCCGGCGACCGGCGCGCGCGAGTCGATCGATCGCGGCGCCTGGGATGTCGAGCTCGCGTCGTCGTCCGCGGACGGCCGCGTGCAGGCCTGGGTCGTGAACGAGGATGGCTACTCGAAGCTGCGCTGGCGGGTGGAGGGCGGCCCCATCCGCGAGTACGACATCAAGGGTGTCTGCGAGAACGTGGTGCTCACCCCGGACGGCTCACGCCTGGCGTACCTGCGCATCTCGGCGACGCAGCCCTGGGACGTGTGGACCGTCGATACCGCGACCGGCGAGTCCACCCTGGCGCTCGCCACCAGCTACGACGTCCCGAGCAGCGAGCTCGTGGAGCCCGAGCTCATCCGCATCCCGGGTCCGGAGGGTGACATCCCGTGCTTCGTGTATCGGCCGAAGAACGCGCGTGCCCCGTACCCGGCCATCCTGTACCCGCACGGCGGGCCGGAGGGACAGTCGCGTCCGGCATTCTCGCCGCACCTCATGCATCTCGCTGCGCTCGTCGACCGTGGCTTCGCGCTCGTCGTACCGAACATCCACGGCTCCACCGGGTACGGCCGCGCCTGGCAGGCGGCGATCCACCGCGATTGGGGCGGCATCGACCTGCGCGATCTGCGCGCGGTCACCGCGTGGATGCAGCAGGAGGCCGCGTTCGATCAGCGCCGGCTCGCGGTCTACGGCGGCTCATACGGCGGCTTCGCGACGCTCCTCTGCGTCACCCACATGCCCGACGTGTGGCGCTGCGCGGTGGACGTCTTCGGGGTCGCGAATCTTGTCACGATGATCGAGAACGCGCAGCCGAACTGGCGGCGCTTCCTGACGCGCTGGATCGGCGATCTCGCGACCGATCGCGAGAAGCTGGTGGAGCGCTCGCCGATCACGCACATCGCGAACGTGAAATGCCCCATGCTCATCCTCCAGGGGTCGAACGATCCGCGCGTGCCGCAGGAGGAGTCCGACCAGGTCGTGGAGAAGCTCCGCGCCATGGGCCGGCGCGTCGAGTACGTGGTGTATCCCGACGAGGGACACGGCTTCACCAAGAAGCGCAACGCCGAGGACGCCTACGGGCGCATCGTCGAGTTCCTGACGAAGGAGCTCTCCGCGTAGCGCAGCGTCGAGCGCAGTGCGACGCCGTTCGCCCAGTACTGACCGGTGGCGCCCGCCGGGAGCACATCGAACGTCGCACCGCCGAGGTACGGCTCGCGTGCCGCCGACATGACCCGCGCGCCGTCGACGGTGTCGTTCACGACCAGCATCCCCGCGATCCGTCCGTCGGCCAGCGGATGACCCGGTGACAGCTCGAGGACGCGGCCGTCCTCGAGCCGGAGCGCCACCACCTGGTGCGTCGCCGGCACGGGCGTCGAGCCGACGGCGACGAGCGGCGCCGCCACGCGCCGTCCCTCGGCGTCCGCGGTCCACACCAGGTCGCCGACCCGGAGCAGCTCCACCGCGATCTCGCCCGACGGTGTCGCGATGCGCGTCCCGCGCGCCAGGCAGATCGGGCAGTTCGGCGGGCCGGAGGCGCTGCGCGACAGGACGGTCACGCGACCGCTCGCCGTGACGCGCCCCTCCACCCGCTCGCCGCTCTTGTCGGGCCGCAGAGCGATGTAGCTGAAGCCGAAGACGTCGTTCACCGGCTGGAGCGCGAGCGCGCCGAGCGTTTTCCACTCGCGATACACCGCGAGCTCGTCCGTCCCCACACGCGCGGCGATGGCGGCGTACGTGCTCGCGTCCGCGCGGATGTCCGCGATCTTCTGTCGCGCGAGGTCCTGCTCGTCGGTGCGCGCGACCGGGTAGAAGTCGGGATCGCAGAAGGAGATCCGTCCGGCCGTGTCCATCACGCGGTACTTCAGCTCGGCGGAGGCCAGGGGCGGGCCTGGCGTCGGGTCCGTGCCCGCGGCGCCGCCGCAGCCGGCGAAGACGAGCGCCGCGAGCACGACGAGGGCGCGCATGACCATCACCCTAGCGACGCCGCCCGTCCGCCGCGGTTCCCCGCGTCCGGCGGATGCGTCAGTAGCGACCGCCGAGCGCGATCGCGTCGGCTCGCTGGTCGAGGGCGAAGAGGCTCCATGTCCACGGGATGCCCGCGACGACCCAGGCGCCCACGATCCGGCCCGCCCGGTAGACGACATGCGCGGTGTACTGCTTCTCCGTCGATGGACGGTCCGCTTCGAGACGGAGCGCCAGAATTCGGGCGCTGCCGGGACCAGCTGCGCCCAGATCGAGACCGGCGCGGCGCGAGGCGTCCACGTACGCGGCGAAGGGCGTGTCCTCCAGGAAGAACATCGCCGTCCGGTCGGCCGGGAGATCGACGTCCGTGACGTTGGACCCGTCGAGCACGCGCCAGCCGTATCGCTCGACGAGCGCGCGGCCGGCCTCTCTGTCGAGGGGACGCACGGCGGCGAGGTCGGCCTCGACCTCGCCCACGGTCGCACCCTCGTAGGCGTGGATCGCGCGCTGGAACGTGAAGAAGGGTCCGACCACGCGCCCATCGCGTAGCCGCATCAGGCCCTGCGGGCCGCCCACCGCGTAGTAGTGATCACCCGGCGTGTCCGGCCCGTACCTCGGGTCGGCCTTTCGAAGGAAGACGAGCCACTCGTCGCCCGGTGTCCCATCGAGTCCGGGGCAGACGTCCTCGAGCACGTTCACCGCCGCGGGCGCGGGTCCACCGAAGAGCGCCGAGCGGACCTGGAGCGTCGTGCGCGATGCGTCGCGATGGGAGATCACGCCGTTCGCACCGAACGCCCTGAGCGTCGTGGTGCCGCTCCCGATCACCACCGCCCGGACCACGAGGTCGGCGTCGTCCACGAGCGAGTCCAGCGTCCGGTACGAACGCTGCCACGAGACGGCGCAGTCGCGGGTGGCGGGTGTCGTCGGTCGCGGTGTGGAGAGCGGCGTAGCGCTCTCCATCGCGGGCGTGCTCGCGTTCGCGGTGGAAGACGCGGGCCCGAGCGCCCGGCCGCCCGCGAGATCACCGCACGCGGCGGCGACCAGAGCCAAGAACACGGTGAGGACGACGAGGCGAAGCACGCTCACCGGTCGCAACGCGTGGCGGGCCATTTCGTTCCCGGCCGTGGCAGACGGCCAAGCGTGCGGCGGCACGGTACGCCGTTTGCTATGGGAACGGTCATGAACGGTCGTCACTCCCGCCCGGTCCTCGTCGTCGATGACGACGACGCGACGCGCGCGGCGGAGCATGCGGTCCTCGAGGACAGTGGCTTCCGCGTGATCGAGGCGCGCGACGGCGCTGAGGCGATGTGGGTGGTGCAGCACGACCCGCCCGCGCTCGTGGTCCTCGATGTCCACATGCCGGGCATCGATGGGCCGTCGTTCGCCCGCGAGCTGCGCATGGCGCTCCGGCGGGTCCCCCTGGTGATCCTCACCGGCGCGAACGATCCACGCCGCGAGGCCGACCGCTGCAATGCCGAGGCCTACCTCGCCAAGCCCTTCGACGCCACCGAGCTCGTGCGGGTGGTCCGCCGCTTCGCGACGTAGCCGTATCCTCGCCACATGCCCGCTCGCCTGCTCGTCAAGGACGAGGGCGCCGTCACCGAGCGCGAGCCCGAGCAGCTCTCGGAGCTGCGCGACCGCCCATGCTGGCTCGACATCTCCGACCCCGACGGCAAGGACCTCGAACTCGCGGCGAGCGAGCTCTCCCTGCACCCGCTCGCGGTCGAGGACGCCACGCATCAGCACCAGCGTCCGAAGATCGACGAGTACGACGCTCACTACTTCATCGTCGTGTACGCCCTCGAGGAACCGAGCCCCGATGTGATCCGCACGCGCGAGCTCAGCGTCTTCGTCGCCCAGAACGCTGTCGTGACGGTCCACACCGGAACTCTGACGTCGCTCCAGATCGTGGAGAAGCGTTTCCGGGAGGGCAAGCTCGCCACCACCGGACTGCTGCTCCACGCCATCCTCGACACGATCGTGGATGGCTACTTCGACATCCTCGACGGGCTGGGCGACCGCGTCGAGCTCATCGAGGCGCTGGTCCTGGACAGCGACGCGCGAGACACCCGGACCTCGATCCGCGAGCTGTTCAGGCTGAAGCGCGATCTGCTCGCGATCCGCAAGGTCATCGCGCCCGAGCGGGACGTGGCAGCGTCGCTCGTGCGCGGCGACATCCGCGAGCTGCGCGAGCCGGGCCGGCGCGCGTACTTCCAGGATCTGTACGACCACATCGTGCGCGTGACCGACGAGGTCGACACCTTCCGTGACCTTGTCTCGAACGTGGTCGACGCGCATCTCGCGGCGCAGTCCAACCGGCTCAACGAGGTCATGAAGACGCTCACCTCCGTGGCCACGGTCCTCCTCATCCTGGGCGTCGCGACGGGCTTCTTTGGACAGAATTGGCGGTTCATCCCGTACGACGATCCGATCCTGTTCTGGGCGGCGATGGGTCTGATGGTGGCGGCCTCGGTCGCCACCACCTACTACTTCCGGCGTCGCGGCTGGCTGTAGGCGGCGTGCCGTCCTGTCCGGTAGAATCGACCTCGCCTTGGCCGCACCCCGTACCCCGGGTGGAGCGCGATCGAACGCGGCGATCCTGGGCCAGGTCGGAATCACCGTGGCGGTCCCTATCGCGATCGGCGCCTGGCTCGGCCTGAAGCTCGACGAGGCCGCCGGCACCACGCCCTGGGGACTGCTGGGTCTGATATTCCTCGGGATGGCCATCGCGGGCGTCGGTGTCTGGGGGCTCATCAAGCGCTTCACGGAGGACAATCCCGTGCGGCCCTCCACGGAGCGGGCACGCGAGGCCGGCCGGCGGTGGGACGCCGAGATCGAAGAGCGCGAGCGGAAACGGGACGAGGGGGTACCGGAGGACTAAGTGGACTGGCTGTTCCCGCACGGGTTCAAGTACCCGCCGGACTTCCACATCCCCACACTCACCGGTGAGCCGATCTTCCGCATGGGCGGCTTCAGCTACACCAACTCGCACCTCACCATGGCCATCGTCATCGTCATCCTCGCGAGCCTTGCCTGGCTGGGGACGCGCAACATGCGCGAGCGACCGTCGGGTCTTCAGAACGGCGTCGAGATGCTCGTCCAGGGCCTGGCCGACTTCGTCGTCTCCATCGGCGGTCCGGGCGCGCGCAAGTACCTGCCGCTTTTCGGCACGCTCTTCCTCTTCATCCTGTTCTCGAACTGGCTCTCGGTCGTGCCCTTCATCGGTCAGGTGGAGTTCCTCCACTCGCCGACGGCGGACTATCACATCAACTTCGGGATGGCCGTCCTCGCGTTCCTCGCGTACCAGACGGAGGGCTTCAAGCACCTGAAGCTCGCGTACCCCAAGCGCTGGTTCAACTTCTCCGGGTTCAAGGACGGTCCGTTCCTCGGTGCGATCTTCGTCCTCGTGGGGCTCATCGAGCTCTTCAGCGAGCTCTTCCGGATGCTCACGCTCACCCTGCGTCTGTGGGGCAATGTCCTCGGCGGCGAGATCATGCTCGTCGTCATGAGCGGGCTGCTCCTCGTGCCCGGCATCGCGCTCCCGTTCGTGGGCCTCGAGGTCTTCATCGGTCTGGTGCAGGCCCTCGTCTTCTCACTGCTCGTCCTCATGTACTTCGTCCTCGCCATCGAATCGCACGACGAGGAGCACGAGGAAGGGGGCCACGCAGCAGCAGCCTGACGCGCGCGACCGATCACTGAAGCGACGAACTACTAAAGGGGGTTCACATGGAATTCGCAGGCTTGGCGGCCGGCATCGCGGTGGGGTTTGGCGTCCTGGGCCCGGGTCTGGGCATCGGCATCCTGACGGCGAAGTCGTCCGAGGCGATCGGTCGCAACCCTGACGCGGGTGGCGCGATCCGTACGAACATGATCCTCGGCGCGGCGCTCGCCGAAGGCCTCGGCATCCTCTCGTTCGTCCTTGGCATCCTGCTCTGGACGCGGATCGGCTAGGCGATGTTCTTCGGTCCGACCGCCGAGGAGGCCAACCCGTTCGCCCTGACGGTGGATCCGTACTGGATCCTCGTCTCGGTCGTCCAGTTCCTCATCCTGTACTGGCTCCTGCGCCGCTTCCTGTGGGGGCCGGTGACCCACGCGCTCGACGAGCGCGCGCGGAAGATCCGCGAAGGCCTCGACCTCGCCGAGTCCACCAAGCGCGAGCGCGAGAAGATGAAGCAGGAGGTCGAGCAGCTGCTCGCGCAGGCGCGCCGTGAGGCCGGCGAGATCGCCGAGCGCACGACGAAGGCCGCCGAGGCTGCTGCGGCGGACATCCGCACGCAGGCGAAGGCGGAGGCGGATCGGATCCGCGAGAAGGGCCGCGCCGACGCGCAGGCGCTCCACGATCAGGCCCTCGCGCAGCTCCGGAGCGAGGTCGCGTCGATGGTGGTCCTCGCCGCGAGCCGCATCCTCGGACGAGAAGTGAGTCCTGAGCAGCACCGCGCGCTCATCGAGCGATCGCTCGATGAGGCCGGGAAGGAGCTGCGGAACTGATGGCCCTCTCTGGATCGGCCGCTCGGCGGTACGCGGAGGCGCTCATCGATCTCGCGGCGGACGCCGCGGCGGTCGAGGCGTACCGCGAATCCCTCGAGCGTGTCGCCCGTGGGCTCGGCCCCGCGACGATCGCGCTCTTGCGCGACCCGCGCGTCTCGCTCGACCATCGCCGCGAGGCGCTCGCGGCGGCCACGAAGGGTGAGCCGCCGGTCATCCGGTCGGCCCTGGTGCTGCTGCTCGAGCGGCAGCGGATCGCGCTGCTCCCCGAGATCGCCCGGGCGTACTCGGACATCGTCGACCGCCGCGCCGGCCTCGAGAAGGCGAAGATCACGACGCCGATCGAGCTGGACGCCGCCGACCGCGAGCGCATGGTGGGTCAGCTCGAGCGCTCGAGCGGCCGGAAGCTCAGGGCCACGTTCGCGGTCGATCCTTCGCTCCTCGGCGGAGCGAAGGTGCAGATCGGAGATCACGTCATCGATGCGTCGCTTGCCGCTCAGCTCCACGAGATGGCGCGCGAGCTCGCGGGGTAGAAGGAGACAGGAGAAGACATGGCCACGACATCCTCAGAGATCACCGACATCATCAAGTCGCAGATCCAGAAGTTCGAGGGGAAGACCGCGTCGGTCGACGTGGGCACCGTCGTGGAGATCGGCGACGGCATCGCGCGCATCCATGGCCTGGCGAACTGCATGGCCTCCGAGCTCCTGGACTTCGGCAACGACGTGTTCGGTCTCGCCTTCAACCTCGAGGAAGACACGGTGAGCGCGATCATCCTCGGCGAGTACACCGGCATCGAGGAGGGCGGCGAGGTCAAGACGACCGGCCGCATCGTCGAGGCCGCCGTCGGCCCGCAGCTGGTGGGCCGCGTCGTCGATCCGCTCGGGCGCCCGCTCGACGGCAAGGGGCCCATCGACACCAAGGAGTTCCGGCCCGTCGACGTCGTGGCGCCGGGTGTCATCACGCGCCAGAACGTCGATACGCCGGTGCAGACGGGCATCAAGGTCATCGACGCGATCACGCCGATCGGCCGCGGCCAGCGCGAGCTGATCATCGGCGATCGCCAGACCGGCAAGACCGCGATTGCGCTCGACACCATCTTGAATCAGAAAGCGCTCAACGCCACCGGCGACGAGAAGATCAAGCTCTATTGCGTCTATGTTGCCGTCGGCCAGAAGCGCTCCACCGTCGTGCAATTCGCCAAGGTGCTGGAGGAGAATGGCGCGCTCGACTATTCGATCGTGATCGCGGCGACGGCTTCCGACCCTGCGCCCATGCAATACCTCGCGCCTTTTTCCGGCTGCACCATGGGCGAATATTTCCGCGATGGCGGCATGCACGCGGTGATCATCTACGACGATCTGTCGAAACAAGCCGTTTCTTACCGGCAGATGTCGCTGTTGCTGCGCCGTCCGCCCGGCCGCGAGGCTTATCCCGGCGACGTATTCTATCTGCATTCGCGGTTGCTGGAGCGCGCCGCCAAGATGAACGACGACAACAAGGGCGGATCGCTCACGGCGCTTCCCGTCATCGAGACGCAGGCGAACGACGTGTCGGCTTACATCCCGACCAACGTCATTTCGATCACCGACGGACAGATCTTTCTGGAGACCGATCTGTTCTACCAGGGCATCCGTCCGGCCGTGAACGTCGGCCTCTCGGTGTCGCGCGTCGGCTCGTCGGCGCAGACCAAGGCGATGAAGAAGGTCGCTGGCAAGATCAAGGGCGAGCTCGCGCAGTATCGCGAGATGGCGGCCTTCGCCCAGTTCGGCTCCGATCTCGACGCCACCACCCAGCGCCTGCTCAATCGCGGTGCCCGCCTGACCGAACTTTTGAAGCAGCCGCAATTCTCGCCGATGACGGTCGAGGAGCAGGTCGTGGTGATCT
>DASSPF010000112.1:0-2234 GCA_035699805.1 Candidatus Limnocylindria bacterium
GCGACACGAACGTGCCGCCGTACGCGATCTACGCCGGCGTGCCCGCGAAGCTCCTGCGCTACCGCACCGCGCCCTGACCGCCTGCCGGACGGCGAACTGACCATCGCCGCCTGAGCCGCAGGCTCTCCCGAGAAATAGCGAGATTCAGAAGGATGACGATGATTCAGATTTCCGCTACTCTGGCGGTGTGCCGATCGAGGTCATCGCCGTCCTGCGCCAGCGCAACCAGCTGACGCTGCCCGACCGGCTCGCGAGCGCGCTCGACGCGCGCCCCGGTGACGAGCTGGCGCTCACATTCGATGAGTCCATGCCAAGCACCGCGCAGCTGCGGGTGCTTCCTCGGAGCTACGCCGGGATCGTCGGCGACCTCTACGGCCGCACCGCGCAGGAGCGCGCGGCGTACATCGCCGAGGAGCGGGCGACGTGGGACGAGCGCGAGGATCCCGGCCGCGCGAGCGATGGAACGCCCTATCTCACCTTCGAGGAGTCGCGGCGGACATACCGGCGGACCGAGGTGACGCGCGAGCGGTACGACCGCGAGCCGAAGCTGCGCTGGCCGAAGTGCGAGATCTGCGGCCGCTCGATCGCCAGGATGAAGGACCACCGCCGCAAGCATGCGGCGAACGTCATGGACGACAAGGGTGTGAGCACGGATCCGGAACAGGTTGAGCGTTCGCGGCGGCGCGTGCGCCGGTGGCGAGCCGCTCGCGCGGCCGGTGTGACGAAGGGGCGTGCTCGCTGAGCCGCGTGGCGCTGGAACGCGCCATACCGCGTGGCGAGGCGGTCCTCCTTGATACCTCCAGCCTCGCGGCGTATCTCGGCAGCGAGCCGACGAGCGCGATCGCCGCGTTCCTCATCGACGAGTACGTCCGTTCGGGCCGCAACCGCGCGGTGGTCTCCGCGGTGAGCGTGACGGAGCTGCTCGTGCGACCGATCCGCGGCGGCCATCACGACGTCGGGCGATCGATCCTCGAGTTCCTGCGGACCTTCGCGAATCTCGACATCGTCCCGGTCGACCTGACGGTCGCGACGATCGCCGCGGCACTCCGCGCGCGTGACGGCATGAAGGTGCCCGACGCCCTGATCGCCGCAAGCGGGCTCGATCGCTCCGCCGCGGTCGCCATATCGGACGACGCCGGATGGCCCGAGACCCTGGCCCACGGCGCGACGACCATGCGCGTCGTGGCGCTGCGGTCGTTCCTGCCGTTCGCCTAGGCTGGGAGACCGTGGAGGCGATGAAGACACCACCGGCGACACGCGTGCTCTCTGGCGCTCGGGTCGTGGTCACGGGCGGCGCCGGCAACGTCGGATCCCACATCGTCGACGCCGCGATCGCCGCCGGTGCGCGTGAGGTCGTCGCGCTCGACGCGCTCGTCCGCGGCGTGCCTGAGAATCTCGCCCCCGCGCTCGCGACGGGGAAGGCCCGTCTGGTGGAGATCGACATCCGCGACCGCGAGGCGGTGCGCGCCAACATCCGCGGCGCCGACGTGGTGTTCCATCAGGCCGCGCTCCGCTGGACGCGCTGCCAGGAGCAGCCGCGCGAATGCCAGGAGGTCATGGTCGACGGTACGTTCAACGTGCTCGAGGCCGCCGCCGAAGCGAAGGTGAAGCGTGTCGTGCTGGCGTCGAGTGCCGTCGTGTACGGCGAGCCGCTCCGTCTGCCGATCGACGAGGATCAGCCGCTCCATGGCACGACCGTGTACGGCGCGGCGAAGGCGGCGAACGAGCAGATGGCGCGCGCCTTCGCGCACCTGCGCGACCTCCCCACGACGACGCTGCGGTACTTCAACGTCTACGGCCCGCGCATGGACGTGCGGTCGCAGTACGTGGAGGTCATGGTCCGCTGGCTGAATCTCATCGACGAAGGGAAGCCACTCTCGCTCTTTGGCGACGGCAGCGCGTCGGTGGACTTCGTGTACGTCGGCGACGTCGCTCGGGCGAATCTGCTCGCGTGCGAGACGAGCGCGAAGGACGCTATCGTGAACGTCTGCAGCGGGGTCGAGACGCGCATGCGCGACCTCGCCGCGCTCCTCCTGGAGCTCACCGGCAGCCGCGTCGGCATGGAGTTCAAGCCGCAGCCGCCGGGTGCGCTCCCCGCGCGCCGGTACGGCGACCCGCGGCGGGCGCAGGAGCTGCTCGGGTTCCGGGCGGAGACGGCCCTCGCGGACGGCGTGCGTCAACTGATCGACTGGCGGCGCTCGCAGCTGGCGGGCGCGATGACGGCGAAGACATAG
>DASSPF010000113.1:0-2203 GCA_035699805.1 Candidatus Limnocylindria bacterium
CGGAGACGTACTGGGGCTTGTCGAGGTTGTTCATATGGCCTCCGTCATCGCTGCTGCGTCCTGCGACGCGCGCCGCACCGGAAAAGAAAAGCACTGAAGGCCGAACGGCCCTCAGCACTTCGGGCTTCCTATAGCGTTGAGCGCCAGTGTACATGGAGGAAGCCGTCAAGCGCAGCCTCCGCCGGCGCCTGCTGCGCTGGTACGCACGCCACGGACGCGCGCTCCCCTGGCGCGCCACGCGCGACCCGTACGCCGTGCTCGTCTCCGAGGTCATGCTCCAGCAGACCCAGGTCAGCCGGGTCGTGCCGCGCTACCGGGAGTTCCTGCGCCGCTTCGCCACTCCCCGCGCGCTCGCGCGCGCCTCGCTGGCCGACGTGCTCCGCGTCTGGTCCGGTCTCGGCTACAACCGCCGCGCCCGCGACCTGCACCGCATCGCGCGCCTGGCCCCGCGTGGCATCCCGACCGATCCCGTCGCCCTCGACGCGCTGCCCGGCGTCGGCGCGTACACCGCGGGTGCGGTGGCGTGCTTCTCCACCGGCGCGCGCGTGGCATTCGCCGACACGAACATCCAGCGCGTCCTCGGACGCATCGTGCTGGGACACACCGCGACGGACCGCGAGGCCGTCGACCTCGACCGGATGCTCATGTCGCGCGACGCCGCCCGCTGGCATCACGCGCTCATGGATCTGGGCGCGACGGTGTGCACGTCGCGCGCGCCGCGTTGCACGGCCTGCCCGCTCCGCGGCGAATGCCGGGCCCGCGGCCGCATCGCGGCGGGTCCGCGCCGACGACAGGCGCCGTTCGCCGGCAGCACGCGCCGCCTCCGCGGTCGCGTCGTCGCGCTCCTCGCCGCGGCGGCCGATGGGATGACGGTGCGCGCGCTCCGCGAGCGTGTCGCGGACGACCGCGCCGGCACGGTGCTCCGCGACCTTGCGCGCGACGGTCTCATCGAGCGTGTCCGGGGTCGGGTCCGCCTGCCGGGCTGATCCTCCTCAGCGTGTGGCGCGGCGGAGCGCGCGAAAGAGGCGCACCAGCTCCGGCAGCTGATAGCGCGCCTGAAGGCCGCTCGGGCTCGGCAGCACCCACACGGCCGCACCTTCGAGCGGATCGGTCTGCCGCCCCACCGCGACACGCCGCAGCCCGAACGCGGTGCGGTACGCGTCCATGCCCAGCACCGCCACGGCGCGCGGCCGCCAGCGCCGCACGGTCCGCCGCAGGCGCGCGCCGCCGCGCACGAGGTCGGCGGGGTCGAGCTCGTCCGCACGCGCGGTCGCCACGTTGACGAGGTTCGTGACGCCGCAGCCGTACCGGAGGAGCTCGCGCTCCTCGTAGGGCGAGAGCTCGCGCGGCGTGAAGGCCGCCAGATGCAGGAGCTTCCAGAACCGGTTGCCCGGGCGTCCGAAGTGGTGACCGATGGCCGCGGTGTACAGCCCCGGGTTGATGCCACAGAAGAGCACGTCGAGACCCGGCGCGATCACGTCGCGGATGCCCTTCCCGCGCGCCGCGTCGAGCTCCGCGCGCGTCGGCCGGCGCGGGGCCTCGCGCCTCAGGCCGGCTCCAGGCGCAGCGTCGTGTCGAGGGTGGCCAGGCGGAGCATCGAGAAGAGCGATGCCGAGCGCCCGTACTTCTTCCACAGCGCCGCGCTCACCAGGTCGATGGCCTCGGTGGTGCGCACGGCGACCGGGCGCACGGCGACCGCGCGCGAGCCGACGTGGAGCACACCCTCCTTCCGCGCGACGAGCTCGCGATACCACCGCCCGGTCTTGCCGCGGACCGAGCGCACGTACGGCGCGCCGTCATGGACGACGATCCAGATGGTGACGCGATGCACGTCGCCGGATGCCGAGCGTGTCTCGATGTCCACCTCGTTCGCCGCGTCGATGCGCTGGAGGAGGATCGCCGGGAAGCCGCTCACGCGATGGGCTCCGGCAGCGGCGGCCCGGCGATCGCGAGGGCGTGACGGTCGGGCGGGATGACCGTGCGCGCGGTCGCGACCACCTCGTCCTTCGTCACCGCGCGCAGCGCCTTCGGATACCGCTCGAAGTGGTCGTCGCCGAGGTCAAAGAGCTCGGCCTCGAGCACCATCGACGCCACACCCGCCGGGCTCTCGAGCGCCACGTCGAGCTCGCCGACCAGCTTGTCCTTCGCGAGCGCCAGATCGTCGTCGGCGATCTGACCGAGCGTGATCTTGCGCAGCTCCTCG
>DASSPF010000114.1:0-4109 GCA_035699805.1 Candidatus Limnocylindria bacterium
CGGCATCAGCGCCGCGGCCGCGCGCTCGGGAATGCACCGCCTCTTCGCGGCGGTGCCGGACGAGGCGCGCGCGCGGGAGACGTTCTTCCAGGCGGGCTTCTACTCGTACACGCGCGAGACCTGGCTGGTCGCCACGCGCGCCCAGCTGGGCGCGCCGAGACAGGAGTCGGCCCGCGTCGCGCAGGGCAGCGATGCGCACGACCTGTTCCGCTTCTACGCCGCCACGACGCCGCACGCGGTGCAGCGCGCCGAGCAGCTTTCGATGCAGGACTTCGACATCACCCGCCGGGGCGGTGCCTACGATCCCCCACACCTCATCGGCGGCAACCCGCTCGCGATGCGCCGGGAGATCGCGCTCATCGACGGCGATGAGCGGGCGACGCGCGCCTTCGCCTTCGCGTTCGAGGGCCGTGACCGCCATCCGCATGTCGTGAAGGTGCGCACGCGCGACGGCGACGTGGACCTCGCGCGCGACCTGATCCGAGCCGCGGTCCGGACGCTCCCCGCAGGTCGTGCCATCACCGCGCCCGTCCGGTCGTACGAGGAGCACGTGGCCCGCTCCCTGCTGGCCGAGGGATTCAAGGAGGTGGCCACGGCTATGCTTTTCGTCAAGGAGCTCGCGGTCAAGATCGAGGAGCCAGCGTTCGCGCCGGCGGTCGTCCGCTAGGGCGACGGACGTGGCTACGCGCCGCCGGGATTGACCGTGAACTCCATCCGTTCGACGTAGAGCTCGGCTGTGACGCGCGGGATCGTGTCGCTGCTGCTCTGGCTGGGCTGCGAGATCTTGAAGATGCCCATGTTGAAGAACGTGATCCTGGCGAGCTCGGTCTTCAGGTCGGCAGAGAGGAAGACCAACCTGCCGCTCTTCTCGTCACTATCGACGTTGTTGCCCTTGATGACGAATTCCTCGAACCAGTCGAACCACGACTGCGAAGAGGCCTGCGCGAGCGTGATCTTTAGGTTCGGGAACTCCAGCTTCCCAGGCTCCCGCAGGTAGTCGCGGGTCTCACCGATGTCGTCGGTGGCCACTGTCTGCTTCACGGTGAAAGAGTCGATCTTGTTCACCTTGGTGCAGTCGAGCCCGTCGATCTCGAGGCGGAAGTTCGAGGGTAGCCACGTCTTCTGCGGCTTCGGCGTCGAGCTGTCGAGCGACCCACCCGTCTTCGAGTTGCGCGCGAACTCCGGCGCGAACCTGAGCCTCAGGTATCCCGGTTCCTTCGACGAGCCGTCACACGCCGGGATCCCGGTCTCCGTGATCAGAGCGTTGAAGAACTCACGTGTGGCCTTCACGTCGCCCTGATAGTCCGCCGCTTGGATCGAGCCGCTCTTCCGCATGTAGTTCATGTTCCACGTGGCGCTGATCCAGTCGTAGACGGCCTTCGACATCGAGAAGCCGATCTGCAGGGTGAGGTCCTCGTACTTCGGCTGGCCGATGTGCTTCTTCGCGAAGCCGGTCGCGCCGACCTGCTGAGTGACGACGTCGGCGTAGGTGTTGCCCCCCTCGACGCTCTTGAGGAAGCCGCATTTCACGCCGTCGAGGTTGAAGAAGAACCTGCCCCCCACGAACGTACGGGCGTCCGCTGGTGTGGCCTCGCGCGCGTTCGGCACGAGTGCCGCCGCCGCCTGCGAGGCGTTCCACACCGTGGAGGCGATCGCGACCCCGGTCGCGCCCGCGGCCGTGCCCAGGAATCGGCGCCGTGACGTAGTGCTCTTCGTCTCGTCCATCCCCGTCCTCCCGCTCGTGGCCCCACGGCCGAACGGACGGAGGCTAGCACGGCTAGTGACCGTCCAGGCGTACCAATCCGAGCCTGATGAGCCGGCGGGCGACCACTGGGGCCTCGGCCAGGAGCTCCGCGACGCCGAGCTGGTCTGAGGCGAACCGAGCTGCCGTCTCGGCAGCGGCTTCTGCGAGCGTCCGGCGGCCGTCGAGATTGGTCAGCAGCTCCGCGGTGTAGGCATCGACGTCCATCTGGAATCGCAGACCCTCCTCGAGGCGAAGGGTCGCGGTCTCAACAGCGAACGCCCCGTCTCGCGCTCGGAGCGTCTGGTCCAGGCGGTGCGCGGGCTCAACGGTGAGGCGAGCGCCGAGGAGCCCGGCGTCGTCGTGCGCCGCGAGGTAATCCTCGGCGGCGATGAGCTGAGCGATCTGGGCGCTGGATGCCGGCTCGCGCTGCCCATGGATGTCGTCCGCGCGCAGCCAGTGCGCCTTCGCCGCTCGTTTCCGCAGGATGACCGCGCCGTAGCCGATCGTGGCGTACCCGAGCTCGCGGTAGTACGCGACCCACTCATCGAGGGCGCGCTCGTACGCGCCCGACCCCAGCTGCTGGAGCGGCTCGTTCCATGTCGCCGCGTAGCCAAGCGGCGTGCCGCGCGCCTGGTGCAGGAACCACGCGTCGCATCCGGTCTCGCGCACCCACTCTGTCAGCGGTCCCTGCCACTCCGCGCCCTCGGGGACACCCCAGCTCGCGAGCACGAATCCGAGGCCCCCCGGCCGCAGGTGCGCGGCGGCCTCGCGCACGACCATCCGGCTGACGTCGTCACCGCGCATCCCACTATCGCGGAACACGAGTGCACTCGCGGGCGAGATGACGAACGGCGGATTCGAGACCACAAGGTCGAAGGACTCTCCCTTCGCCGGCTCGAAGAAGCTGCCTTCGCGGCACTCGACGTTGACGATCCCGTTCAGCGCCGCGTTGAACGCGGTGAACGCGAGGGCTCGTCGGTTGATGTCGCATGCGACGACTCGCTTCGCGTGATGCGCCGCGAGCACGCTTTGGATCCCACTGCCACAGCCGATGTCCAGGACGTCGCGGATGTTCGCACGCACGGTGAGCGAGGCCAGGAAGATCGAAGACGACGACACGCCCATGACGTGGTCCGCTGGCAGGCGCGGGTCGCTCTCGAGCTCCCGATCGCACGCGAACAGCAGCTCGCCGGCCGGCAGGATCCGCACGTTGCCGCGGACTGTGTCGCCGGTCCGCGTGACCATACCAAGACGCTCCGCGCGCTCGACCGGCAGCGGCGCGAGCGCATCGGCCGCCGCAGCCCCGGGGACGTCGAGCCGGAGGAGGAAGAGCCGTAGCAGGTCGGCCAGACGATCGCGTTGCGGCAGGAGGCGCACCACGATCGGCACATCAGATGGACGTGGCGTGAGGTTGTCGCCCTCGGCGTGGAGCATCGCGCGGATGCGCTCCGGCCGGTAGCTGGCCGACTGGAGCGCCTGCCGGAGCAGGCCGATCCCGCCGCGATCGCGAGCGTCGGGAGCGGACGTCGCGCGCCCCTGTCGGATCAGGTCCCTCCTCACTGTCGCGCGGGCGCTCCGCGCATGCGACGCATCCTAGACCTGCCCTCTGCCCTCCCGGCGCTGCCTTAGATGACGGAACGGCGGTCTATATGCTCTACCTCGAGCGATGCAGCAACAGAGCGACGAGCTTGAGGCGCTCCTTCGCGGTCTGCCCGCGGATCTTGGCGGACGGGTCCGGTCGCTCGACGGGCTCGATGGCCTGCTCGAGATCGTCATGGACCTCGGTCGCCTGCCCGAGGCACGATTCGCCGGACGCGAGGAGACGCTCTCGCGGCGCGAGGTGTCGGCCGAGGACATCGCCTACGTCATCTCGCACATCGGCCAATTCGGTGGCGACAACCGCGCGGGGATCGAGCGCACCCTTCACCGCATCAGCGCGCTGCGGAACCGCGCGGGCAAGGTGGTCGGGCTCACGCTGCGAGTGGGCCGCGCCGTGTACGGGACGGTCGAGATCCTCCGTGACATCGTCGAATCAGGCCGCAGCATCCTCTTCCTCGGTCGCCCCGGTGTCGGCAAGACCACGATGCTCCGCGAGGTGGCGCGCGTGCTGGCCGACGATCTCGGCAAGCGCGTCGTCGTGGTGGACACGTCGAACGAGATCGCTGGCGACGGCGACATCCCGCATGCCGGTATCGGCCGCGCTCGACGGATGCAGGTGCCGACGCCGTCGCTCCAGCACGCGGTCATGATCGAGGCGGTCGAGAACCACATGCCCGAGGTCGTCGTCATCGACGAGATCGGGACCGAGCAGGAGGCCGCGGCCGCGCGCACGATCGCCGAGCGGGGCGTGCAGCTCATCGCGACG
>DASSPF010000115.1:0-32024 GCA_035699805.1 Candidatus Limnocylindria bacterium
CTGAAGAACCATGTGTCGCCAGTTCGATCCTGGCCCTCGGCACAGCTCAGCGCCCGCAGAGCGTGTCTTCGCGGTCGCCGCCCGGGTTGCCTCCGGGGTCGTGGTGGGTCAGGTCGCGCAGCTTCTGGAAGAAGGCAGCAGCGAACAGGGTGAACGCCGCCATCGACAGCACCGCGCCGAGGAGCAGCAGGGCGGGCCAGAGAAGGTAGATCGCAACGATGGCGGCCGTGCTGAAGGTGAACCTGCCGGTCGCGGCTGTGGCGCAGAGGGCGACGGCGCCGACGACGATGAGAACACCGGCGGCCAGCGCTGTTGCCGCGACCGTCGGCCGGACACGAGACACCAGCCAAGTGTCCTACGTCGAAGTGCAAGTGAGCATGGACCAACGCGCACGCGGGCTGACCCGAGTCTCGTCTGATGCGGCAGAGACCCTGCGCCGCTTCAGCTCACCGCCTTCTTCACGAGCGCTGTGATCTTCGCCTCATCGGCGGGGGTCAGCTTTGTCAGCGCGAACGACGTGGGCCACGTGTTGCCGTCATCCAGATGCGCCTCGTCGCTGAAACCAAATGTCGCGTACCTGGCCTTGAACTTCGCCGCGTCCTGGAAGAAGCAGACGACCTTCCCGGCCTTGTTCGCGTAGGCGGGCATCCCGTACCAGGTCTTTGGCGTGAGCTCCGGCGCGCTCGCCCTCACGATGGCGTGGATCCGCTGGGCGAGCGTGCGATCGGCCGGCGTCATCGTCGCGACCTTGGCAAGCACCGCCGCCTCGCCTTCGCCCTGGCCCTTCCGCTCGAGCATGGTCTCCCTGAGCGCGGCGCGCTCCTCGGCCGTGAGCCCGCCCGTGGTCTTCGCGCGTTTGGGCAGGGTCTTCTTCGCGGTCTTCTTGGGGGGCATGGCAGAAGGATAGAGCGGCGCGGCGCCGGCCGTGCCGCACTCGGTCGGGTCGTTCGGGTTCCGCGGCGATATACTTGGGTCGTTCCGGCGCGATCGCCGTATGCGGAAGTGGCTCAGTTGGTAGAGCATCACCTTGCCAAGGTGAGGGTCGCGGGTTCGAGTCCCGTCTTCCGCTCAGACAGCACCCGGTCATCTCCCTCGGCGCTATTCGGAGGACTCCAACCGGGTCCCGTACTCGACGCCCAGGAGGCAGGCGAACATCGCCGCGGTGTAGAGGGCGAAAAGCACCGTCACGGCAGCGGGGCGCATCCGTGGATGCTAGGCAGCGGTCGGCGTCACGAACGAGCAAGCGCTCCTCCGCATCCCTCCCCACCATCCGGTTGGCACCCCGTTTGCGTCCTACCGCGCCCGTGCCCGCGCTCCGCCCGCCGTCTCATGTGCCCACGCCGCCTGACGCGATGGACGAGGTCCACCGACGCGGCCTGTCGCGCTGGAGCCCGCGCCGAACGGGGATGCCCGCGCTCGCCGACTGGTGGCCCGCCTACTTCCTGGTCGCCGCTCTCGCCGCGCTCGCGGTGCTCGTCGTGGCGCGACTGCTCGTCGACGCCCTCGCACCGTTCGCCCATGTGATCGTCGTCGCCGGCGTGGCGGCGGTCCTCACGTTCGCGCTCGTGCCCATCGTCGGGCGTCTCGAGCAGGTCATGCCGCGGCCGGCCGCCGCCGCGGTCGTCTTTTTCGGCGCACTGCTCACCGTCCTCGCCCTCGCGGCGGCGGTCGTGCTCGCGCTCGCGACCGAGGGCGCCCGGCTCACCCAGCAGCTCGACGAGCTCGGGGCCGCGCTCGACGGCCGGCGCGCGCTCGGCATCGGGCCGTACGCACTGCCCGAGGCGATCCAGGAGCGTGTCCGCGACCTCGTCGTGGCTCAGGGCGAGCTCATCGCGGAGCGCGGTGCCGAGATCGCCGCGGGATTCGTCACCTCGCTCATCGACCTCGTGCTCATCCTGGTCGTGACGTTCTACCTGCTCCTCGACGCCCGGCGCTTCCGCGTGATCGTGGTGCGCTCGCTCGACCCCTCGCGCAGACCGGCCGCGCGCCGCGTCTTCGTGGAGGTCGCGCACGTGTTCGGCGCGTACGTGCGTGCCCAGCTCGTGGTCGCGCTGTCACTCGGCGTTCTGGTGACGGTCGCCATGCTGCTGATCGGCGTGCCGTACGCGATCTTCCTCGGCATCTTCGCCGCGCTCGCCGAGCTCGTCCCGATGGTCGGCCCATTCGTGGGGGCGATCCCGGCGCTGCTCGTCGCCCTCACGCTGCCGTTCCCGACGGTCTTGTGGGTCGCGCTCGCCTTCCTCGTGATCCAGCAGCTCGAGTCGAACGCCCTTCTCCCGCGCCTATCGGCGCACGCGGTGGGCATCCACCCGATCGGGTCGATCCTCGCCCTCATCATCGGTTTCGAGGTGGGCGGGGTGGTCGGCGCGCTCTTCGCCGTGCCGATCGCCGGGCTGCTGTGGGTGCTCCTGTACACCGCGGTGAATGCGTGGCGCGGCCGGCGGCAGGAGCTGCACCGGACCACGAGCGGCCAGGCGGTAGGCTGGCCGGATGGCCGACCGGGCTCGCGCGCTGGCCGCGCTCTGCGACAGCTTCGTCCCCGGTGACGGCGGGCTCCCCGCGGCGAGCGCCCTCGGGGTGCCGGAGCGGCTGCGGCGTGAGGTCTCCGCGCTCGGGCGTCCGGCGTTCGTCAGGGAGCTCGATCAGCTCCTCGACACGATCGAGTCGCCCCTCCTGAATCTCGCGCTCGGATGTGGGCCGGTGCGCTTCTCGGCCCTGACGCAGCCGGCGCGCGAGGACTATCTGCGCCGCTGGGCCACCAGCCCCATCGCACTCAAGCGCCGCGCGTTCCAGGTGATGAAGCGCCTCATCCTTCTCTACACGTACGGCGCCGAGACCTCCCCGTATGCGCGCGCCATGGGATTCGTCGCGCCGCCGCTCGACGAGCCCGCGCCGCCTTCGGCGCTGCGCTTCCGAGCGCTCGGCCCCGGCGAGACGGTCGACGCCGACGTGTGCGTCATCGGCTCGGGTGCCGGCGGGGCGGTGGTCGCGGCCGAGCTCGCGCGTTCGGGCCGGCGGGTCATCGTCCTCGAGCGTGCCCGGCCGCGCGCCGAGCCCGCGTTCGTGGGCCATGAGCTCGATGGCTATGCGGGTCTCTTCTACGACCGGGGCATCGCTGCGACCGCCGATCGCGCCATCGCGCTCCTCGCGGGCTCGGCACTCGGCGGCGGGACGATCGTGAACTGGAGCACCTCGCTGCGGATCTCCGCGGTCGTCGCCGAGGAGTGGCGCGCGGCGGGGATCGAGGACGGCCTCGACCCCCACTACGACGCGGTCGCGCTGCGTCTCGGCGTCACCACCGAGGAGAGCGCGCGGAACGGGCCGAACGCGGTGCTCGAGCGCGGGCTCGCCGCGCTCGGGCGCTCCAGCGCCACCATCGCCCGCAACGTCCGGGGCTGCGGCGACTGCGGCCCATGCACGTTCGGGTGCCGCCGCGGCGCGAAGCAGTCCACCATGCGCACGTTCCTCGCGGACGCCTGCGCGGCAGGTGCCGACATCGCGCCCGGCGCTGAGGCGCGGCGGGTCGTCGTCGAACGCGGCCGCGTGACGGGTGTCGATGTGCGCGTCGACGGCGGCTCCGCAACGGTCCGCGCACCTCTCGTCGCGCTCGCCGGCGGCGCGCTGCTCTCTCCGGCCGTGCTCCTGCGCTCGGGCATCGCGGGCGCTCAGGCGGGCCGCTCGCTGCACCTCCATCCGGTCACGGTCACCGGCGGCGTCTACGACGAGGACCTCGGCGGGACCTGGGCCGGTGTTCCCCAGTCCGTGCTCGGCGATGCCTGGGAGTCCGTCGACGGCGCGCATGGCTTCCGGCTCGAGCTGCCGCAGGCCTTCCCGGGGATCCTCGCGGCGTCGTTCCCGTGGTGGGGCGCGGATGCGCACCGAGCGCGTTCGGCAGACGCGCGGAGGATCGCTCCGTTCATCGCGATCGTCCGGGATCACGGCACCGGGCGCGTACGCGTGGATCCCCAGGGTGAGCCGGTGGTGGAGTACCGCACCGGGGTCCGGGAGCGCCGTCTCCTCGAGCGGGCGATGATCGAGTCGGCGCGCGTGCACGCGGCCGCGGGCGCCCGTCAGATCTTCACACTGCACACACCCTCGCTCGAACGGCCCGCGGCGGCGCTGGACGACCTCGTGGCCGAGATCGCGCGGCGTGGCGTGACCGCGAACCGGGTGACGCTCTTCTCCGCGCATCAGATGTCCAGCTGTCGGATCGGCCGTGGCCGCAGCTCGTCGGTCGCCGATCCCGATGGGCAGGTCTGGGACACGCGCGGCCTGTACGTCGCCGATGCGAGCGCCTTTCCGAGCGCCTCCGGTGTGAATCCGATGCTGACGGTGATGGCGCTCGCCCGGCGGACGGCGCAGCGCATGCGCGCGGCCTAGACTCGACCCGATCACCATGGGAGGCGCGCCATGACCCTCGGCCCGGGCGACACCGCGCCCGCGTTCTCGCTCACCGACGAGAACGGCGCGACCGTCTCATCGGACGCGCTCCGCGGGCAGACCTACTTCCTGTACTTCTACCCCAAGGACGACACCCCCGGCTGCACCACCGAAGCGTGTCAGCTGAACGACCAACTCGAGCAGTTCCGTCTGCTCGGCGTCCCGGTCCTCGGCGTCTCGCGCGACGACGCCGCCTCGCACCGCGCCTTCCAGCAGAAGTACGGACTGGGCTTCCGGCTGCTCAGCGACCCCGATCGGCGAGCCCACGACGCGTACGGCGCCTGGGGCGATCGGCCCGGCCGCGGCGAGGGCGTGATCCGCTCGTCGTTCCTCGTCGGACCCGACGGCAGGATCGTGCGGTCGTGGTACTTCGTCCAACCCGACGGCCACGCGCTCGAGGTCTTGAAGCAGCTCACGGCCTGACCGCGCGGGGACGTGATTTCCGGCATTTCCGAACCGCGAGCCGTCCCAGCCGGTACGCTGTGACATGGTGAAGACGTATCGCCCGCCGACGCCGAATGAGTCGGTGCTGCGCCGCGGCGACTTCATCGCGCCCGTCCTGCACGAGATCCGCAAGGTCATCGTCGGACAGGACTACCTCGTGAACCGGCTCCTGCTCGGTCTCCTCTGCAACGGACACCTGCTCATCGAGGGTGTGCCCGGTCTGGCGAAGACGCTCGCGGTGAAGACGTTGTCCGACACGATCGAGGCGAGCTTCAAGCGCGTGCAGTTCACACCCGACCTGCTGCCGGCCGATCTCAACGGCACGATGATCTACAACCCGGCGGACCAGACCTTCCGTCCGCGTCTTGGCCCGATCTTCACCGACATCCTGCTGGCCGATGAGGTGAACCGCGCGCCGCCAAAGGTGCAGAGCGCTCTCCTCGAGGCGATGCAGGAGCGCCAGGTCTCGATCGGGGGGTCGACGCACCCGCTCGGTGAGCTCTTCATGGTGCTCGCGACCCAGAACCCCATCGAGCACGAGGGCACGTACCGGCTGCCCGAGGCGCAGATCGACCGCTTCATGATGAAGGTGGTCATCGGCTACCCGTCGCAGGCCGAGGAGCGGGAGATCATGGACCGCCAGACGTCCGGCGCGATCCCCGAGATCCGCCGCGTCGCGACGCCCAAGGCCGTCCTGGACGCTCGCGCCGCCGTGCGGCAGGTGCACATGGACGAGTCGCTGAAGGACTACATCGTGCGCATCGTGTTCGCCACGCGCGAGCCGGGCCAGTTCGGCCTGGACGAGCTCCGCCCGATGATCTCGTTCGGCGTGTCGCCGCGTGCATCGATCTTCATCTCGCTCGCCAGCCGCGCGAACGCGTTCCTCGAGGGCCGCGACTACGTCCTCCCCGACGACGTGAAGGCCGTCGCGGTGGACGTCATGCGGCATCGGCTGATCGTCACGTACCAGGCCGAAGCCGACGAGGTGACGCCTGAGGTGATCATCGCGCAGGTGCTCGACAAGGTCGCGCTGCCCTAGCCATGTCGCTCGCCCGCGCGGTCGACCGCACGGAGTCGCACCCCGCTCTTCCCGCGAGCGTGCTCCGCCGCATCCGCGCGGTGGAGATCAAGGCTCGCATCCTTGCCGACCATGCCTTTCTCGGGACGTATCGCAGCGTGTTCCGCGGGTCCGGCCTGGAGTTCGAGGAGGTCCGCGAGTACGACGCTGGTGACGATGTCCGCAGCATCGACTGGAACGTCACGGCGCGGATGGGCACACCCTTCATCAAGAAGTTCCGCGAGGACCGGGAGCTGAACATCTTCCTCGCGGTGGACGTGTCGGCGTCGTCGTGGTTCGGCAGCGTGACGCAGAGCAAGCGCGACCTCGCCGCCGAGGTCGCGGCGCTCCTCGCGCTGACGGCAATGACCAACAACGACCGGGTCGGCCTCCTCCGGTTCGCTGCGGGCGTCCAGGACTGGATCCCCGCGCGTCGCGGCCGCGACCACCTGCTGCGCGTGATCCGCGAGCTGCTGTACGCGCCGCCCCACCGCAGCCGGACGGAGCTCTCGAGCGCGGCCCGCTTCCTCACGAACGTCACCAAGAAGCGCAGCGTCGTCTTTCTCGTGTCCGACTTCATCGACGTCGAGGTGGACTCCGCCATGCGTATGCTCGGCCGCAAGCACGACGTCATCGGCCTCTTCCTCAACGATCCGCGCGAGCTGGAGCTGCCTGATGTTGGCGTGGTCGCGCTCGAGGATGCTGAGACCGGGCGGACGGTCTTGGTGAACACGTCGGATCGCCGGCTGCGCGAGGACTATGCGGCTGCGGCGCGGCGGCGTCGTGCCGAGCGGCGGCGTGCGTTGGCGCGTCTGAAGATCGATAGCCTGGAGCTCTTCACCGACCGTCCGTACGTGCCGGCGCTCATGGCGTTCTTCAACGCCCGGACGCGGCGGGCGTGAACGTCGTGGCGCGCCTGACCCTCATCGTCGCGCTCACGTTGATCGCGGCGCGGTCCGCCGCCGCCGCCGATCCGGTCAGCGCCGCGGTGACGCTCGACCGCTCCACGATCACTGTGGGCGACCGCATCGCGATGAGCGTCATCGTTGACGCCGAGCCCGGGTTCGCGGTGAGCGACCCGACGCTCGCGCGGCAGGTCGGCGCGTTCGAGGTCATCCAGACCCAGGCGGTCCAGCGCTCGAGTCGCGGCTCTGTCGTTCGGTACACATACCGGTACGTCATCACCGCGTGGAGCGTTGGCGATCTTGTGCTCCCGCCGATCGACGTGGCGTACCTGGGCCCGAACGGCCTGATCGGAGCCGCGCGCACGGCCGAGGTGCCGGTCCGCGTCGTGAGCGTGGTGAACGCCGGGGAGGACATCTCCGATATCAAACCGCTCAAGCCACAGCTCGCGCTGGGCGAGTCGCCGTGGGCCGCCGTGGGTCGCGTGCTCGCGGGCCTCGCGATCGCCGCGCTCGTCACGGCGCTCGTCGCCCTGGCCCTCTGGTCGTTCCTGCGCCGCCGCGTGGCCACGAGCTCCGACGAGCGCCTCACGCCCGCGCAGCGAGCGCTGCGTGAGCTCGCGGCCCTGGCCGAGGAGCGGTTGCCGGAGCAGGGCCGCACGGCGGAGCACTACGCACGGCTCACCGCGAGCCTGCGGCGCTACGCAGTGGACCGGTACGGAGTGCTGCCCGGCCGCACCAGCCGGGAGCTGCGTGACGCACTCGAGCAGGCCGGCCTCGAGAGGGGACAGACGGCGGCGATCTTCGAGATCCTCCGCGAGGGTGACGAGGTCCGCTTCCGCCACGCCACGCCCTATCCCGCGCACGCGCACAACGCCGTGCGAGCCGCGCTCGAGATCGTTCGCCGCGCGGCGAGCGCCGAGGAGTACGAGATCGCCGCGCTGCAGCCGCAATGAGCACGCGCGTTCTCGGGACCGAGATCACGTTCGAGGCGCCGTGGGCCTTCGCGCTCCTCGGCGTCGTGGCGGCGGCGCTCGTGCTCGAGCTGCGCCGCGAGCGTGGGCATCCCGCGGGCATGCTGTTCTCGTCGCTCGGGCTCCTGCCGACCGCTCGGGGCAGCTGGCGCGTCCGTCTGCGCTGGCTGCTGCTGCCGGTGCGGGTCGCGGGGGCTGCCGCGCTCATCATCGCGCTCGCCGCGCCATCGGTGGTCCACGCGTCGTACGAGGTGCCGGCCGAAGGCATCGACATCGTCATCGCGCTCGACACCTCGTCGTCGATGACCGCTCCGGACTTCGGCGGCGGCCAGTCGCGCATCGCGGGCGCGAAGAGGGTCATCCATGACTTCCTCGGTGGGCTGCGGAACGACCGTGCCGGGATCGTGATCTTCAGCGCCGAGAGCACGGTGCTGAGCCCGCTCACCCTGGATCACGCAGCGGCGCAGCGGCTCATGCAGCCGGTCGAGGCCGGCAGGCCGCTGCGTGACGGTACGGCGATCGGCACCGGCCTGGCCACCGCGCTGAACGCCCTGCGGCCGTCCACCGCGCGCTCGAAGGTGGTCGTCCTCCTCACCGATGGCGTGAACAACACCGGCGACATCCAGCCGCTCGACGCGGCGCAGATCGCCAAGGTGATGGGGATCCGCGTGTACACGATCGGCGCGGTGCCGGAGGTGGGCCGCTCGCCGACGGACGTGGATGAGGGCCTCATGCGCCGGATGGCCGCTCTCTCGGGTGGCCAGTATTACCGCGCGTCGGACGAGACCGCGCTGCGGAACGTGTACCGCGAGATCGAGACGCTCGAAAAGGCGCGCGTGGGCAGTCGCGAGCTGATCGAGACCACCGACGCGACCTTGCCATTCGTCGCGGGCGGCGTGGCGCTGCTGGTGCTCGAGCTCCTGCTCGCGACGACCGTCTTCCGGAGGACGCCGTGACGCTCCCGCCGATGGGTATCGCGCGGCCTGAGCTCCTTGGCCTGCTCCTCATCGTGCCGCTCCTCGCCGCACTCGTCATCCTCGCCGCGATCGCCCGCCGGCGTGCGCTGCGGATGTTCAGCGGGACCGTTGGTCTCTCGACCCGGAGCGCCGGCCGGATGTGGGTGAAGAGCGCGCTCCTGCTGCTCGCTGTGCTGTCGCTCACCATCGCGCTCGCCGGTCCGTACGTGGACCTGCGCTCGCGCGGGGCGCGCCGCCTCGGCGTCGACATCGTGCTCGCGGTGGACGTGTCGCAATCCATGGCCACGCGCGACGTCGCGCCGGACCGGCTCCGCGCGGCGCGCCATCTCGCGCAGGATCTCGGCGAGCGGATGGTGGGAAGCCGGGTGTCGCTCGTGCTCTTCGCGGGGCAGGGGACCGTCCGTTACCCCGCGACGACCGATCCGAAGATCCTCGGTGAGGTGCTCGACAACTCCGGCAAGGTCGCCCGCCTCCAGCAGGGCAGCTCGTTCGCGGCCGCGGTCGAGTCCGCGCTCGCGGCATTCCCGGTCGAGAGCGGCCCGAGCCGCGGGAGGGCGATCGTGCTCGTGTCCGATGGCGAGGTGACCCTCGGCAGCGCGCCGGACGTGGCGACGCTGGTCGAGCGGAACGTGAAGCTGCACACGGTGGGCATCGGCACGCCGCAGGGTGGCCAGATCCCCACGTACGACACCAACAACGGCACGTTCACCGGCTACCTGCGCGGTCCGGACGGCGCCGCGATCGTCAGCCGGTTGGACGAGCGCGGCCTCCGGGCGCTGGCCGCCGCGGCCGGCGGTCAGTACTGGCGCTACACCGGGGACGACCGTGTCGTGGGCGAGCTCGCCTCGACACTGCGGACGCTCGAGACCGTCGAGGGCGTGGAGAATGCCGGCACCGTACCCGACGAGCGCTCGCGCGCGTTCGTCGCGCTCGCGGTCGCTCTCGTGCTCCTCGAGCGTCTGCTCCCCGATCGCCGGCGGATGCCCGCGCCGCGCGACGCCGCCGGGCCACGCGACGCGGCCGTGCCGCGGCGCCCGGGCCGCCGGAGGGTGCTCGGCGTGATCATCGGTTCGGGCCTCCTTGTGGCAGCGTGCGGCCCCTCGTCGCCGTCGCTCGACACGGCCAACGGCCACTTCGCGGCCGGACGGTACCGCGAGGCGCTCGCGCTGTATCGGGATGTCCAGGCCGATCTTCCCGACTCGCCCGAGCTCGCGATCAACGCGGGCAACGCGCTGCACATGAGCGGTGACCACGGCCGCGCGCTCACCGACTACGCGCACGCCATCGATGTCGCGGGACCCGACCTGCGCGCGATCGCGCAGTACGACCGCGGGAACACGCTCTTCCGCCTCGGCCGGCTGGAGGACGCGCGCGACGCCTACCGCGAGGCCCTGCGCCTGGACCCGGGCGACCGTGACGCCAAGTTCAATCTCGAGCTGCTCCAGCGTCAGCTCGACGAGCGCGAGGCGGGCCGCCGCCCGCAGCCCGGGCCGAGCGGTCCGCCGAGCGCGAGCGGGCCGCCGGGTGGCCCGGGCGGGCCCGGCGCATCCGGTCCGGCGAGCTCGCTCCAGCCGGGTGAGAACACCGACCCTCCCAGCGACCAGCAGGGCGACCCGACCGACGACCGCGCGCCCGGCGACCCGGGACCCGGAGATCTGCGTGCGTCGCTCGAGGAGTTCCGCCAGACGTTCACGTTCGATCAGGCGCTTCAGGTCCTGGACGCGCTGCGCGGGCAGCAGCGCGGCATCGAGCAGCTCATCGAGGGACCGCGTCGCTCGGGCGGGGTGGCGCCGGAGTATTAGGTCCTAGAGATCGATCTCGCGGCCGACGCCGCGCTCGCGCGCGCGCCGCAGCACCAGGGCCGTGGCCGCGGCGTCCTCCACAGCGACGCCGACCGACTTGTAGAGCGTGAGCTGCGCGTGATGCGCGCGTCCGGGCCGCGTGCCCGCCACGAGCTCGCCGAGCTCGGCGTGAACGTGGTCCTTCGTGATGCGGCCATCGCGGATCGGCCAGAGCAGGTCGTTGGACCCGCCCGGTGGAGGTGCGAGCGCTGCGGTGCGCGACTCGACGACGACGAGCGCCTCCGCGACCGTGTCCTCATCCACCTCGCGCCCGGCGGTGTTGTAGCCGACGGAGTTGACGTGGGCGCCGTCGGCGAGCCATGTACGCCGCACGACCGGCTCCGGGCTGTGGGTGCAGGCGCAGACCACGTCGGCGCCGCGCAGGGCCTGCTCGAGCGAGCGTTCCGCCTGGACGCTCGAGCCCAGCTCACGTTCCATCTCCGCGGCCAGTGCGGCCGCATTGGCGGCATCGCGGCCGACCACGCGGATGGACGTGAAGCGCCGGACCCGAGTGACGGCGCGCAGATGCGCGCGCGCCTGGACGCCGGTGCCGACGACGACCAGGCGCGTGGCCCCGGTCCGTGCCAGCAGATCCGTGGCGAGCGCCGACGCGGCCGCGGTGCGCGCGGCGGTGATCGCCTCGCCGTCGAGAAGGGCTGCGGGTGTGCCCGTCTGGTCGTCGAAGGCGACGATGATCGCCTGGTGGGTGGGCCGGTCCACGTTGTGAGGGAACAGCGAAACGAGCTTGGTGGTGAGCGCCCCCGCGGTCGGAAGGTAGGCCGGCATCGCCGCGAGCAGGGCGTCGCGCTCCGGGACCAGCGCGGCGATCCGCGTCGGCATGGAAGCGCGTCCCGCCGAGAGGTCCGCGAGCGCCGAGGCGACGGCCGCGCGGAGCTCGTCGGGGTCGAGGAGCTCCTCGATCTCACCCCGTGATAGGACCAGCATTCGCAGGCATGGTGTCAGGTCGGTCGTCTGACCGCTAACCTAGCGGGGTGAAGGCCCAGTGGCGCGCGTACTGATCGTCGAGGACGACCCGGCGAGCATGGACCTCGCCCTCCGGATCGTCCGGCACGAGAAGCACGAGCCGATCACCACCTCGGACGGCGAGACGGCGCTTGCCGTCGCGCGGGCGGTACGGCCTGATCTCATCCTCCTCGACCTGCACATCCCCAAGCTCGATGGCTGGGGGTTCGTGAAGAAGTTCCGCGAGGGCGACGACTGGGCGAAGAAGGTCCCGGTGGTCGCGGTGTCCGCGTCGGCGACCCCGCCGGAGCGGGACCGCGCCCTCCGGACCGGGTGTGACGACTTCCTCGCGAAGCCGTATTACCCCGAGCAGATGAAGGCGATGCTCGGGAAGTACCTGAAGCAGCGCTCCCCGGCGCGCTGAGCCACCCCTCGGGGGGTATCGCGCCGCGCATCGCGCAGGCACCATTGCGCCCATGAGCGGAACTGAGATCCGAGGACTACTGCTGGGCCTCGTGGGCGTCCTGCTCATCGGCCTCGTTGACCTCGTGACCGGCCCTGACTTCGGCTTCGCGTTCTTTTACTTCATCCCGATCGTGCCGGTGACGTGGACCGCCGGGCGCGGGCCCGGCCTCGTCCTCGCGGTCGCGTCGGCGGCGATGTGGTTCCTCGCCGATGTCAGCCTCGATCCGCAGGCACTCCTGCCGGTGGCTTGGAACGCGACGAGCCGCCTCACGATCTTCGTCGCGGGTGCCCTGCTCATCGATCGGGTGAAGCAGGACCGCTCGCGCATGCGCCACATCGATGCCCAGCGCGACGACTTCCTGCGCGTCCTCGAGCACGAGCTGCCCGTACCGGCCGAGGACATGGTGAAGGCGCTCGGTCAGGCGCAACGGCGGGGAACGCTCGACGCGGCGGCCATCCAGGCGCTCCGCCACCGGGCGGAGGCGCTGCTGTTCCTCACCCGCGACTTCGTCGCGCTGGGGCAGGCACAGGCCGAGCGGCTGCGCCTGCGGTCGGTCGCGGTCGATGTCGCGCAGATCACGACCGAGGTGGCCCGCGAGCGGAGCGACCAGGAGCAGGTCCTCGTGACCGTACCGAGCGACGGCCTCATCGTCATGGGCGACCCGGATCGGCTGCGGCAGGCGATCACCAGCAGCATCGCCGAGGTCGTCGCTGAGGCCGGCGCGCTCGACTACGTCTCGATCAATGTCCGCGCGCGCGGCGCCGACGCGCTCATCTCCGTCTCGGCCGCGATGCCGGCGACGGCGACGCGCCCCGCTGACGAGCAGGGTCCCGTGCGGGTCAGCATGCGGCTGGCGCGGCTGCTCATCGAGGCGATGGGCGGGAGCCTGACGGTGGAGCGCGCGTCCATCGGCAAGGGCTCGCGGGTCACCCTCCGACTGCCCATGTCGGAGCCGGTGCCGGGCGCACCCGCGCCGGCGGCGCCGGAGGCGCGGCCGCGCTAGGAGGTGGTCCGCGCCGCTTCGGAGCGGCCGATCGCGACCGGCCCGACGCGGGTCGCGCGGCTGAAGACCTCCGTGCTGACGACAAAACCCGCGAAGATCAGCCCGACGCCGATGAGCTCACCGAGGAAGAACGACCAGGTGATGCCGAAGCGGTTGAGGCCGCTCGTCAGTCCCGGGATGAACCCACCGAGGGCGATGAGCAGCGTGGCCGGCACGCGTGAATGCAGCTCACCCCGCGCGAGCGCGGCGAGCGCACCCGGCAGCGAGACGAGCAGGTTCACCACGATCGCCAGGCTGCCGTAGAGCTGGGCGGCCACCGGGGGGAGCGCGCGAGCGCGCAGGACCTTGTGCTTGGGCATGTAGACATAGGCGGAGAAGATGGCGCCACACACCAGGGCGAGCGCTCCGCCGACGTTGAACGGGATCGTGAGCGGCCGGATGCCCGCCGGCATGGCCTCGCCCACGGGGACACCCGTGACGTGGTCGAGGGCGTAGCCGGGAGCGGCGATCGGCGCGGTGAGCACGAGGGCCGCCGCCACGAGGGACGCCCCGACCAGGGCCGCGCCGACGATCGGGGCCGCGAGCTCCCGTCGCCGCCAGGTCGCGACCACCGTCGCGACCGCGAGAGCGCCGCAGGCGAGCGCCGCGAGCGACGACGTGGCGGGTGCCTGGTACTTCGCGCCGGCCGCGACGGTGATGAGCCCCGAAAGGAGCAGCGACGCGGCGACGAAGTAGCCGAAACGGGTGCGCGCCAGGAGGGCGACGGTGCCCATGCCGAGCCACGCCGCAACGTAGAAGGCGCCGATGAGGTACCAGGTGCGATAGAGCGGCTCACTCCAGCCGAAGGCGCTGCCCCAGAACTCCGTCCCCGCGCTGATCCCGTACCAGAGCAGGCCGATCGCCCAGATGAGCTGGAAGCTCCGCCGCCGCTCCAGCCACTGCCTCAGGACCAGGGCCGCGAAGACGAAGCTCACCAGGGATGACAGGAGCGGGAGGACGACGTTGAGCGTCATGCGCGGCAAGATGTCCGAGACCGCGACGTCGGTCAACCGCGATGCCCAGATTGACCGAAGAAGGGGTATGTTTCAGGCGATGTGCCGGAGCATCAAGACGCTGCGGACGCCCACGCCGGCGAGCGAGGAGCAGGTCCGGGCGGCCGCGCGCCAGTTCGTACGGAAAGTGTCCGGTTTCCGTGAGCCCGCCCCCCGGAACGCAGAGGCCTTCGAAGAGGCGGTCGAGGCCGTGGCGAGGGCGACGGATCGTCTTCTCGAGCGCCTGCCGCGCTCCAGGGCGACATCTGCCGGCCCCTCTCCGTCAATTGATGTACGCAGAACGACTACCCGTTAGAGGGATGCCGGACTCCTGCGGATGACCGAGACTGCGCACATTCATCAGGCAGGCGGCTGCCAAACGGAGGCGAAGGGTGAAATTCGGGATCAAGGCGTTCGTTCTTAGTACAGTGCTCGTCGTCGGAGCTGGTTGCGGCGGAGCGACGCCGATCCAGTCGAAGGCGACCGACGACCCGCTGGCGGGGACGTACGTCCTCAAGGGGGGTGGCGGCGCGATCGACAGCGTCAAGGCGCTCACGACCGCGTTCTCCAAGATCCATCCCACGGTGGTCTGGCAGGGCTTCGACGACGTCGGCTCCGACGCAGGCGTCAAGCTGGCGATCGATGGCCAGGTCGACATCGGGTACATCAGCCGCGACCCCAAGCCCGCCGAGAAGGGCACCGTGGAGACGCTCCCGATCGGAGCCTCGGGCACCGGGGTGGGCGTCAACGTAAGCAACACCGTGAAGGCCCTGACCAAGGATCAGGTCGTCAAGATCTTCAGTGGTCAGATCACCGACTGGAAGGATGTGGGCGGCACGCCGGGCAAGATCCGGGTGCTCCTGCGCGAGCCCGACTCGTCGACGCGCTCCGCCTTCGAGGGCTACTTCTTCGGCAAGGAGAAGCCGGTCTACTCGAAGGACGCCATCGAGGTCTTCCAGATCGATGAGACGCTCAAGGCGATCGCCTCGTTCAAGGATGCCATCGGCATGATGACGATGAACGCCAAGTCGTTCGACTCGCCCGACATGCGCATGCTCACGATCGACAACATCGCGGCCACGCGCGAGAACCTCGCGAACGGCACGTACCCGATCCGCCGCCCGCTGTTCTTCGTCTATCACACCGATCCGTCGAAGCTGAAGCCGGCGATCAAGTCCTTCATCGACTGGGTCAAGGGTCCAGAGGGACAGAAGGTCCTCGCGAGCCTGTAGCCGGGATAGGAATGTCGTTCCTCTCGCAGCTCTTCGCGCCGAGCCTGCTCCGCGCGCTCGTCGGACGCACGGTGGGCGTCGCCGTCGGCGCCCTCGTGCTCCTGTCTGCCGTCGCGCTCTATGAGTCCAACGACCTCGTGACCAAGCAGTTCGAGGACGAGGCAGGCGTCGTCGCCTCGGCTGCGGCCAAGGAGATCGACGACCAGGCGGCCCTCATGACGAAGGCCGCGTCGCTCATCGCCGGCCTACCGACCACGCGGGAGTTCACGGAATCGCGGGACCGTGATGGCCTCACGGCCTTTCTGCTGCCGCAGAAATCGCGGCTGAACGTCGACATCATGAACGTGGCCGACGCCCAAGGTCTGTACATCGCGGGCGCGCAGGACTTCCGCCCGGGCGAGACCCTGCGCGCGGAGCTGCTCTCGCTCACGACCGCGGGTGCGCAGCAGTCGTGGGTGCTGTACGACGAGCCCCAGGGCCTGGTCATCCGTGCGATCTACGTGATCCGCGGCCGCGAGCAGGAGCCCATCGGCGTCGTCGAGGTCGGTGGCGTGCTGGGGAACGAGTACCTGACATCGATCAAGACGAAGAGCGACGCGCACATCGTGCTCGTCTGGAATGGCCAGGTCAGGGCCTCGACGTTCACCGATGCGGCCGACCGACCGCTCATGATCGACGGCGCGCTGTTTCCCACCGTCGCGCAGGTGGATGCGGCCGAGGGCGACACGCTCTTCCAGAATGTCCACGTCGCCGGCAAGGACTATTACGGCGTCTTCAGCGTCGTCCGCTCGCAACGCCAGAACCTCGGGGTGCTCTCCGTCCTCGTCCCGACGGACGCGGTGGTGAACGCGCAACGCACCCTGCTCGGCATCATGGTCGCCCTCGCCGTCGGCCTCATGGCACTGGTCACGTTCTTTGCGTACCGGTCGGCGAGTGCGATGACCACTCCGCTCGCGAATCTTGCGAGCGCAGCCCAGCGCATCGAGGCCGGCGACCTCAGCATCACGGTGCAGCAGCGCTCCGGCCACGAGATCGGAACACTGGAGCGCGCGTTCGACACGATGGCCCGCTCGCTCCACGACCGCGAGCGCGCTCAGCAGGAGTACCTGGCCGAGGTCCGCGCGGTGAACGAGGTCGCCGACGCGGTCGTCGGTGTCACGGACCGCGAGCGCATCTTCGCGGAGTCGCTCTCGCGCATGGTCACGCTCTTCCAGGCCGGTGGCGCGTCCATCGTCATCCGCGAGGACCCGCCGGGTGCCCCGACGGGGTCTGGCGGGCGCCTCGTGCCGGCGACGGTGATGAACGTCGATCCCGATACCGCCGTCTCGATCGCGACCCGCGTCCTCGTCTCGAGCGTGCACGACCCGAACCGGATCCAGCATGCGCAGGTGCCGGGCGCGCCGCTGCCGTACGTCGCGCACATCCCCCTGTCGGCGCGTGGGCGCGCGGTGGGCCTGCTGTCGGCGTACTTCAAAGAGCCCCGTGAGATCAGCGAGACGGAGGCGCGCGCACTGCGCACGATCGCCCGGCTCGTATCGGTAGCGAAGGAGAACGCGGATCTCGTGTCGGAGCTGCGCGACAACAACCTGCAGCTCGAGCGCGCGAACCGGCTGAAGAGCGAGTTCCTCGCCTCCGTGAGCCACGAGCTGCGCACCCCGATGAACGCGATCATCGGCTACACCAAGCTCATGCTCGATGGACTCGACGGCGACCTCACCGAGCAGCAGGTCGCAGACCTCCAGCGCGTCGCCCAGGCGGCGGACAACCTGCTCAGCCTGATCAACGGCCTGCTCGACCTCGCGAAGATCGAGGCCGGGAAGATGGAGCTGAACGCCGAGGAGGTCGACGTCCGCACGGTCGTCGAGGAGGTCATCGAGCTGATCCGTCCCCAGGCGGATGCCAAGGGGCTGGCCCTCGAGATGGATGTCCCGCTCGCGTTGCCCGCGGCGTTCGCCGACCGCGCCCGCGTGCGGCAGGTCCTCGTGAATCTGGCCGCGAACGCGGTGAAGTTCACGGAGCGCGGCAGTGTGACGATCGCCGTCTCGGCGGCCGACGGCTGGCTGACGCTCGCGGTCACCGATACGGGTGTCGGCATCACACCCGACGCGCTCGTCTACATCTTCGACGAGTTCCGCCAGGCCGACTCATCGACGACCCGCCGCTACGGGGGGACCGGTCTGGGCCTGGCGATCTCCAAGCGTCTGGTCGGGCTGCATGGCGGCCGCATCTGGGTGGACAGCACCCCGGGCGCCGGCAGCACCTTCCGCTTCACGCTTCCCGTGCGGATGCGCGTCGCGACCCCCGAGCAGATCCAGCTCGGGGCGAGGACATGAGCGTGGCGCGGGTGCTCGTCATCGAGGACGACGCGAACAACCTCGACGTCGCGCAGCGCATCATCCGCGCCGCCGGTCACGAGGCGCTCTCGGCCATGGACGGACAGGCCGGCCTCGACACCGCGCGGAGCGAGCGGCCTGACGCGATCCTGGTCGATCTGCTGCTGCCGCTCGTGGACGGCTGGGCCGTGACCAAGGCGCTCCGCGAGGAGGAGTGGGCGCGGCACATCCCCATCATCGCGGTCTCCGCTCTCGCGATGCAGCAGGACCGCGCCCGCGCGATCGAGGCGGGCTGCGACGACTTCGTGTCCAAGCCATACGCGCCCGCGGAGCTGCGCGCCGTGCTCGCGAAATTCCTCGATGAAGGCGACCGGCAGGCGGTCCCGCCGTCGCCACGCGAGCGCGTCGCCAAGGCGTCCCCCGAGCGGCTCGGTCGGATCCTCGTGGTCGATGACGAGGCCGCGAACGTCGAGCTTCTGGTCCGCCGCCTGGAGGCGCTCGGCGCCGAGACGCTGCGCGCGTCGAACGGCGAGGACGCGCTCGTCATCGCCGACCGCGAGCTCCCGGACCTGATCCTGCTCGACATCATGATGCCGGGCATCCACGGGTGGGAGACCTGCCGGCGGCTCAAGATGAACGACCGGACCGCCCCGATCCCGGTCATCTTCGCCACCGCCCGCGACAGCAAGGAGGACCTCTCGCTCGGGTTCGAGGTCGGTGGCGTGGACTACGTCACCAAGCCCATCGAGCCGATCGAGCTCGCCGCCCGGGTCCGCAGCGCGATCTTCACCAAGCGCCTCCAGGACGACCTGCGCGCGAGCAATGTCGAGCTGCGTCGGGTGGAGCGCTCGCGTCAGGAGCTCATCGGCATGCTCGGCCACGACATCCGCAACCTGGCGAACAGCCTCGTGGCGTTCCTGCAGCTCGTCCGTCTCGGTCAGCTGGACGCGTCCCGGCCGGAGTTCGCGGAGCTCCTCGGCCTCTCGGAGTCGAACGTCACCGAGCTGCTCCGCATGGTGAACGCGCTGCTCGACGTCTACAAGATGGAGGAGGGTCGTCTCGAGGCGGACCAGCAGGTGGTGAAGATCGGGGATCTGGGGAAGAAGAGCATCGCGCAGCTCGCCGCGGAGGCCCGCGCTCGTGGCGTGCTGCTGTCGTGCGAGGTGGGGGACATCCGGGTGTTCGTGGACGAGACGCTGCTCGTCCGCGTCCTCACGAATCTCCTCGCCAACGCGGTGAAGCACAGCTCGAGCGGCGGCAGCGCACGGGTCGAGGCCGAGCCATCGGCCGACGGTCGCTGGGTCGTGGTGCGGGTGTGCGACACCGGTCCAGGTATCCCGGCCGAGGAGGCGCCGAACGTCTTCGACCGCTTCTACCAGACCGCCGGGGGTCGGAGCCGCGGTGGCACCGGCCTTGGCCTCGCGTTCTGCAAGCTCGCGGTGGAGCTGCATGGCGGCACGATCCGTGTCGCGAACCCCGGTCAGCCGGGCGCGATCGTGGAGCTGACGTTGCCGGCCCCGGAGCAGCGCCCGTGATCGGGCGGTTGCGCCGCGTGCTGCTGGATGTCGTCCCACTGAAGCGCGGGGAGTGGAAGCTCGCGCTCTTCCTCTACGGAGTGCTGACGGTCATGGTGGCGGCCGATTGGGTGGGCAAGCTCGGCGCGGATGCGCTGTTCGTGAAGCGTTACGGCGTGGACAAGATCCCGCAGATGTACATCGTGACGCCGCTGGTGATGCTCCTCGTCTCCGGCGTCATCTTCTACTTCGTCGACCGCGTCCGCAGCCGAACGATGTTCCTCTGGTACGTCGCGTCAGTGACCGTCGCGTCCCTCGCGATCCAGTGGGCGATCACGGGTTCCGAGGGGAGCGAGAGCGTCATCCAGCCGATCTCGTACATCTTCGCGCACGGCGTGAAGGAGACGATCTACATCCTCTTCTGGGTCTACGCCGGCAATCTCTACGACGCCGATCAGTCCAAGCGCCTCTTCCCGTTCTTCGCAGGCTCGGTCCTGGTGGGGAAGATCGTCGGCGGCGCGGCGGGTGCCGCGCTCGCGCCGGTCGTCCACGCGGAGAACTTCATCGGCGCGCAGGCCGTCGGCTTCGCCGTGTGTCTGGTGGCCATCCTCCTGTTCAAGGACCTCCCGGAGGGGCAGGGAAGCCGCGTCGCGCTCGGCCACCGGCCGTCCGGCGTGCGGGAGAGCCTGCGCGACACGCTCGACGGATACCGCGCCGTCGCTTCCGACCGGCTGCTGCGGGCCTTCGGCGTGGGTGTCTTCTTCTGGTACTTCCTCATGCAATTCGCGAACTTCCTGTACCTCGTTGGCCTCGACGTCACCGCGGCGGGCAAGACGGTGCAGAGCGAGGACGTCTTCAGCGTCCTGTATGCCTCCGTTTACACGAGCGCCTCGCTCGTGGCGCTGTTCATCCAGAGCGTGTTCACGACGCCGCTGGTGCGGCGCTTCGGCGTCGCGCGCGTCCTGTTCGCGCTGCCGGCGTGGTATCTGCTCACCTACGCCCTTGCCGCATATGCCTACGGCGCGCAGGTCGCGGGCCTGGTGTTCTGGGCGGCCGTCGCCCTGCAGCTCGGTGAGCGCATCGTGATCCCGGCGGTGCACCGCCCGGCTGCGGAGCTCGTCTACAGCCAGATCGACGTGGCCATCCGCCGCCGGGCGCGGGCGTTCCTGTCGGGCGGCGTGAACGCCGTGGGCAACATGGCCGCGGCCGTCGCGCTCATCGCCGGCCTGGCGCTCCTCTCGACGACCTGGCTGCTCGCGGCGGGCGCGGTGTTCTCGGCGATCTTCACCGCGAACACCTGGCTGACCCGCCGGGCATTCGGCCGGCGCATCGCCGAGAACCTCGGCTCCGCCGACCCCGCCACCAGAAAGAACGCCGTGGACATGCTGGCGGCCGAGGGCGGCGCCGTGCCCACGGAGCTGCTCCGGAGCGTCGCCGAGGCCGGCTCCGACGAGGTGGCCAACGGCGCGCGCCTGGCGCTCACCCGCCGCGGCGTGCTGGCCGTGGCCACGGACGCGGTGAAGTAGCCGTGCCCACGCTGTCGTCCACGCGGATGGTCAGCTCCAACGAGCCGCGCAAGGAGCATCGCTTCCTGGTGAACGAGGCGGTCGCGCGGCTCGCGCTGCGCACGGCCGGCACGTACCTGCCGCTCGACCGCGAGGACCGTCCGTATCAGTGGTCGACGACGGTGTATTGCGACACGTATGACTGGCGGGTCCTCCAGGCCGAGAAGCAGGGACAGGCGACGCAGCTGCGGTTGCGGGAGTACCACCGCACCCGTCCCAACGAGGCCTTCGGTGGCGAGACGATCTTCCTCGAGATGAAGGACGACGCGCCGGGTGCCTCGATGAAGGAGCGCTATCTCGTCCCGACGAGCGAGATCATGAGCTACCTCCGCGGCGAGAAGACCATCGCGGCGGAGGATGGTGCCCTTGCCGAGCGGATGGTCGCGCTCGTGGCGTCCGGCGTTCGACCGGTCGTCGTGACGCAGTACAACCGCATCGCGTACGCATCGGCCGATGGCACGATGCGGATCACGGCCGATCACAATCTCATGTACCTTGCGGTCCCGTGGGAGGCCAACACCGATGACGCCATCCCGGCACGCATCGGTCCCGTGATCGGCCGCGAGCCAGGCGTGATCATCGAAGTGAAATGGTTCGATGCGCTGCCGCACTGGGCGGACGAGCTGTACGGCTACATCCGTGAGCACATGGTGAACGAGCGGCCATCGAAGTACGTCATCGCGATGCGTCATCTGCTCGGTGAACAGGAGCAGTCGGCATGAGCATCGTGAGCACCGCCCAGCCCGCGACGAGCGTCGTCGTCGTCGAGGACGACCCGGCGTCGGCCGACGTGCTCCAGCGCCGGCTGCAGGCCAACGGCATGACCGTCGTCGTGGGTCGCGATGGTGGCGAGGGCCTCGCCCTCGTGAAGCAGCTCGTGCCCGACCTCGTCCTCCTTGACGTGATGCTGCCCGACACCGACGGATACGACGTCTGCCTGCGGATCAAGAGCGATGGCACGACCGCGCACATCCCGGTGATCTTCCTCTCCGCCCGCGGCGAGGTGGTGGACAAGGTCCGTGGTCTCTCGTGCGGCGCTGCCGACTACGTGACGAAGCCTTGGAATGCCGCCGAGCTCCTCGCGCGTATCGACGCGGTGCTCGCGCAGTCGCGCACGGCGCGCGCCCCGCGCCTGGAGCGTCCCTCGGTACGGCCGGAGCGGGCGCGACCGGTCGTCGCCGTCACGCTGTCGGACGAGGGACGCCGGCACCGTGCGCAGACGCTCCTGGCGCCGGTCTTCGACATCGCGGACGAGGGCCGCGGCGATCCCGACCTGGTGCTCGTCGATGCGGGTGGCGTGCTGCCCCCCGACTTCGCCCCCGACGAGACCGCGGTGCTCGAGATCGTCGGCGAAGGTGTCGCGCCCGGCCCCGAGGCGGCGAGGCTCGATGACGAGCTGCCGCGGATGGCGTCGCTGCTGGTCCGCGAGCGGCGCATCGAGCGTGATCTTGACGCCGCCGCCGACGCGCTCATCACCCTCGCCACCGCGCTGGAGAGCCATGACCGCTCGACGATGGGCCACTCAGAGCGCGTCGCGGCACGCGCCGTCGCGATCGCGCAGGTCCTCGGCCTGGACGAGCAGGCCGTGCGCACGATCCGCCTCGGCGCGCTGCTCCGTGACATCGGCAATGCCAAGCTGCCGCCCGCCCTGGTGCACAAGGCCGGCGAGCTGACGGCGGGCGAGCGCGAGCTGGTCGAGCGGCACCCCACGCTGGGTGAGGACGTGCTCCGCGGCCTGGCGCCGCTGCGGGCCATCCTGCCGATCGTGCGCTCGCACCACGAGCGCCTCGATGGCGGCGGCTACCCAGACCGCCTGCGCGCCGACGCGCTGCCCCTCGAGGTCCGCGTGGTCACGGTCGCCGACCGTTTCGAAGCGCTCCTGGTGGACCGCCCCGACCGCGCAAAGGTGTCCGAGCAGGAGGCTGTGCGCATCCTGCAGGGGGCCGTCACCCGCGGGGAGCTCGACCCGGCGGTGGTGGCCGCGCTCGCGGCGCAGGTCCGGTCCGGTGGCGAGGTGCCGCGATGACCACCCAGCTGCGCGTGCTGGTGGTCGACGACGAGCGGCTGTTCGCGGAGCTCATGCGCGTGGCGCTCGCGAGCGCCGACGACATCGAGGTCGTCGACGTGGTGCATGACGTCGCGACGGCGCTCGCGCGCGCGGCCGAGCTTCGCCCGGCGGTGGTCCTGAGCGACTACCACCTGCCGGATGGCACCGGGTCCGAGCTCGCGCGTGCGCTCCGGCGTACCGCGCCGGAGGTGTCCGTGCTGATCCTGACCGGCGATCCGAGCGCGATGACGCTCGCCGACGTCGCGCGGTCGGGCGCGGTCGGCCACCTGACGAAGGCGCGCGGGCTCGAGGAGGTCGTGGTGGCGGTGCGCGCCGCGGCCGGTGGCGAGATCCTCTTCAGCCCTGGCGAGCTGCAGCGGCTGCTCGTCGCGCCGGCGGCCGAGCGCCCACTCGACGAGCCGCTCACGGCGCGTGAGCTCGAGGTGCTGCGGCTGCTCGCCGGCGGGGCGAACACCGCGGCGTCGTCGGAGATCCTCGGGATCTCGCCGGCGACCCTGCGCGCCCACGTCCAGGCCATCCTGCGGAAGCTCGGTGCGCACTCGCGCCTGGAGGCCGTGGCGGAGGCGTCGCGGCTGGGCCTGATCACGCGTGACGCGCGGTCGCGCGAGCGGTCCCCCGCTCGGGGGAGCGCGCTCGCCTAGGGTCGAACCCCCCAGCAGGGGGTTCGGCTCCTGTGGCCCGAGCGCCTAACATCCCTCCATGGCAACACTGCTCGTCGCCGACGATCTCGTCCCGATCCGCCAGATGGTGCGGATCACGCTCTCCACCCAGGGTTGGACCATCGTCGAGGCCAAGAATGGCACCGAGGCGCTCGAGATGGCGCGCACGCATAAGCCCGACCTCATCCTGCTCGACGTCGACATGGGCCCAGGACCGAACGGGTTCGAGGTGTGCAAGACGATCAAGACCGATCCGGGCACCAAGGACATCCCGGTCGTCATGCTCACCGCACACGAGTCGGACAGCGATCGCGCGATCGGCTTTGCCGCCGGCGCGACGCAATACCTCACCAAGCCGTTCGGCCCGCTCGAGCTCATCGACACGATCCGCGGGATCCTCGCGCACAGTTAGCGCACCGAATGCCCGACGATGCGGCCGAGCGCATGACGATCGAGGTCGTTGAGGTCTCGCCGAACATCAGCATGCCGCCCGAGGGCCAAGGGGTCGCGGGCGAGGTGTTCCGCCAGCTCCTGCAGCAGGCCATCCGCGTGGCCGACCAGGCGAACTCACAGTCCGTCCGCATGGCCGCCGACTTCGCAGAGGTCTACCGGCGCGAGCAGGCCGTCCGCACCGAGTACGAAGCGAAGCTGCGCGAGCTGCGGCTCATGGAGCGGCAGAGCACCCGCTACGCGGAGGACCTCGCCACCATGCTCCGCACGGAGCGCGAGCGCCGCGAAGAGCTCGAGCGCGCGCTGTCGCAGGAGCGACTGGCGAACGAGGAGCTGCGGCGCACGGGCCTCCAGGGCATCAGCCATCTGCTCCTCGCGGCGACGCTCAAGGATCAGACCACCGGTGCTCATCTTCTGCGCGTCCGGCGCTACGTCGAGACGATCGCGCAGCGCCTGGGTCTGCCGTCGGAGCTGGTCGAGGAGTTCGGCTACTCGAGCGTCATGCACGACGTCGGCAAGATCCACACGCCGGATCACATCCTGCAGAGCGAGCATCACCTCTCGACCGAAGAGTTCGAGGTCATCAAGCAGCATTGCATCGATGGGGAAGTGATGCTGGGGGACGCGCGGTTCTTCGAGACCGCCCGCGCCGTGGCCCGCGAGCATCACGAGCGCTGGGACGGCAACGGCTATCCGGACGGCAAGAAGGGCACCGAGATCAGCCTCGCTGCCCGGATCGTCTCGGTGGCCGACGTGTTCGACGCTCTGACCTCCAAGCGGCCCTACAAGGACGCCTGGACCGTGGCCGAGGGCATGGCCGCCATCGAGAGCGGGGCGGGGGCGCAGTTCGACCCGGAGGTCGTGGCCGCGTTCCGCTCGCTCATGGACGACGGCACCATCGAGCGCATCCGCCGCGAGGTCGACTCCGCTCGCGTGTAGCCACCGCTTCTGGGTGCGTTTGTAATCGTGTAATCTCACTTACAGGAACTACCGAGGAGGGCCTGAAGTGAGCGAACGCGAAGAGATCGTGGGCTGGTTCGCGGGTCGGATCCCGCAGGGTTGGTTCGAAGGCGTACCCGAGGTGCGCAGCGACCGCGAGGAGATCTGGGTCATCGGCACCCTCGCTGAGCCCAAGGTGGGCAAGGACGCCACCAAGGAGGCCCTGGCGGCCGCGCGCGCCGGCCGCATCAAGCAGTTCCGTGAGGAGACCCGCGAGCAGCGCATGGCCATCGCCGAGGAGGCCAAGCAGCGCTTCGGCCGCGAGACGGCCTGGGGTGTGCGGGTCGGCGAGGCCCAGGAGATGTTCACGCACCTGGCGCTTCCGGTGATGACGCGGCTGCGCCTGCCTGAGCGCGAGATCCTCGACACGCTCATCCACGCTGGCGTCGCGCGGAACCGTGCCCACGCCCTCGCCTGGTGCGTGCGGCTGGTCGAGCGCAATCAGCAGGAATGGCTCAGCGAGCTGCGTGAGGCCATCGCCAAGGTGGGTCAGGTGCGTCAGCAGGGTCCCCTCAACTAGCGCCGCGGTCAGGGCAGCCGGTTCACCTGGAGCGCCGAGTAGGTGGACACCGCATAGGGGACCGCGAAGGTGAGCGCGATCTTCGCCGCGGTGAGCGCAGTGAGCCCGTCGCGCGCGACGACATCCAGCTGGTTGATCGCGAAGAGCACGGTGCCGACGACGGCCGCGACGCGGACCGCGCGATCCCGCACGGCGGGGAACACGACGGCGTGGCGCGTGCACCGCGGGGCCGGCCCGCCCGCGCTCGAGAACACGAAGCGCGCCGGGCGGGCGCAGCCACCGCAGGTGCCGCTCAGGCGGGATCCAGTCCGAGCGCGACGCGACCGGAGAACTGGTACTGACGCCGCTCGTGGAACGGGTGGAAGCGGACGCCCTGAAGGTCGCGGAAGCATCGCTCGAGCTGCTGGCTGCGGAAGAAGGAGCCGCCCCCGGCGACCTCCATGGCGAGATAGCCGACGCGCGTCACGGCGAGTGAGATCGCCGTCTTGCGCTTGAAGACCGCATCGCTCACGTTCACGCTCGGGGTATGGCCATTCGCCGCGACCGCGACCATCGCCGCGAACGCGTCCTGCGCGACGAGCAGCTGGGTGTCCATCTCGCCGACGAGCGACTGCACGATGGGGTCGTCGCGCTTCTTCTGAGCCTGGGCGACAGCGAGATCGCGGGCCGTCTCGGCGACGCCGAGATAGGCCGACGCGACGAGCGGGAAGATGAGCGGCGAGACGACATCGAAGAAGCCGTGCCACTTGCCCTTGGGGCGGCGGACGCTTACCCCCGCGTCGGCCACCACGACGTTCTCGATGGCGATGTCGTTCGAGCCCGTCCCCCGCATGCCCAGCGTGCGCCAGTTGTCGAGGACCTTCACGCCCGCGCCGTGCATGTCGATGCCGAAGTGGAGGACCGTCGAGCCCTTCTCGGGATCCTCGTACACACCGGTGGTCAGGAGCACGTCGCCCGCCGGCGAGCCGCTGCCGAAGATCTTGCGTCCGCTGAAGGAGTAGTTGCCATCCGGCTGCTTCGTGAGCGTCCCCGAGCCGTCGAGCCAGTCCGATCCGCCGGTGGACACCAGGACGACCTCGTCCTTCGCGATGCGCCGCAGCAGCGGCTCCGCCGGTGGGGTGGCGTTCTTGCGATACCGCCAGATGAGCGCCTGGAGCAGGTGCGAATGCATCGAGTACGCCAGTGCGGTGGAGCCGCAGCCCCGGCCGAGGATGCGGATGATCGCCGCGTGCTCGGCGTACGACGCGCCGCCGCCCCCGAGCTCCGTCGGGACCGGCGCGGAGAAGAGCTTGGCCTTTTTCATCGCCACGTAGTTCTCGGCGACGAAGGAGTCGTCGGCGTCGTGCTGCGCGGCGCGCGTGGCGAAGTCGTCGGAGAGACGCTTCGCCGTGGCGAGCCAATCGGATGCGGCCGCCGTCGGCGTCGTTTCGGTCGTGGTCATCGGATGCCTCCTCGATGCTGGTGCGGTGAGTCTGCGCTCCCGCGCGCGGCAAGGGAAGTACGAAAACTGGACTGCCCGCCGTCTCATTTTGGTGGCACACTCCGCGGGTGCGCAGCTACGGTCAGTACTGTCCCGTCGCGAAGGCGGCCGAGGTCCTTGGCGAGCGCTGGACGATGCTCATCATGCGTGACCTGCTCACCGGCGCCCATCGCTTCACGGATCTGCATCGTGGACTGCCGGGCATCTCCCGAACGCTGCTCACGCAGCGACTTCGTCGGCTGGAGCGGGACGGCCTGATCGAGCGCCGGAGCGTCGCTTCAGGACGCGAGGAGTATCACCTGACCAGGCTCGGCCGCGATCTCGAGCCGGCCGTGCTCGCGCTGGGTGCCTGGGCGGATCAGCACTACACCAGCGAGCCGACCCGGGACGAGCTCGACCCCGACCTGCTGATGCTCTGGATCGAACGGAACGCGCGGCGGGACGGTTTCCCCACCGGTCGCATCGTGGTCCGGTTCGAGCTTGGACGTCCGCACCCGTCCCGCTACTGGCTGGTCGTGGAGGACGGCGCGCCCTCGCTGTGCGACGAGGATCCAGGCTTCGAAGAGGACCTCGTGGTGAACGCGGACCTCCGGTCGCTCTACCTGGTGTTCGCCGGCCGGGGCGCGTTGTCCGCAGCGCTTCGGGCGGGGACGGTCCGCCTGGACGGTCGGGCGGAGCAGCGCCGTGCGTTCACTCGCTGGTTCGGCACCAGTGCCGTCGTCTCCGCCGCTCGCGCCAGCTAGGAGCCGCCCGTGGCACGCAGCAGCTGCACCCAGCCGGGGATCCGGGTGTAGCCCATCTCGGCGTTGAGGTGCAGGATCGGCGCGTTCTCACCGTCGTTCTCGGTGCGCACCCGGGTGACGCCGAGCGCGATCGCTTGCAGGACGGTCTCGAGCTTCAGCGCCCGGGCCACGCCGCGACCACGCACCTTGCGCGCCGTGCCTGTCCAGTCCGTCCAGACGTTCCCGCGCGTCGGCGGATAGGCGAGCACCGAGATCCCGACGATGTCGTCGCCCTCCCGGGCGATCCACATCCGATCGAGCCGGACGGACGGTGAGTCGAACCACTTCATGAACTGCGCGAACGGCTCGCGCACGTGAGGGATGGTCGTCGGCACGTCCGACGCCGCCTCTTCGCTCATCTCATGGATCTTGTGGAACTTGTCGGGGTCGTCGTCACGATCGATGGTGTGCACGCGGATGCCGCTCGTGCGCATGCGTTCCCGGCTCGTCGCGGCCATGGCCTCGAGTGCCGCGCGGCGCGCGACCAGATCGAGCTCCCAGGCCCGGCTGCGGCGCTCCTCGCGGTAGCCGCGAGACTGGAGCCACTCGAGCAGTGGCGCGTCGTCCTCGCGTGCGGAGGTGGAGAGGATGGCTGTCCCGCTCGCGACGGAGCGCGACTCGATGAAGTCCCATGCGGCGGTGCGCCGCTCGTCGTCCGTGCCGGGCAGCAGCTCCACCCGGACGCGCCCGTACCGCTTCGGCAGGCGGTCCCAGGGGGCGTGCTGGTGGCTGACCACCCCCACGTCGTGTCCGTCGCGCTGGGCGACGAAGCGCTCCACCGTCCAGGCCGGATCGGTGCTCTCCCACCAGTGCCGCCACGACGCCGGATCCTCCGGCTCGTCGGGGTGCAGCGCTGTGGCGATGTCGGCGGCGAGCGCGGCGTCGTCGAGCGCCGCCGGGCGGAAGGAGAGCGCGGCCGTCGTTCCCACGATGCTATGTTCGCATCAGGACCCGCGCGGGAGGTCGGCATGACCATGACCAAGGACCGGTTCGCCGCCGGTCTCACCTACGAGCAGTACAAGGCCGGGATGACCCGGAACCGCGAGCGGCTCGAGGAGAGCGAGCGCCGTGTGGTGCTCGACGATGAGGCGGCGCGCTTCTTCCGCTCGCTCCCGCGCCCGCTGAAGGTCGTCGTGCTGGCCGAGGACTGGTGCGGGGACGTGCTGGCCAACCTCCCGGTGCTGGCGGTGCTGGCGAACGCCGTCGGCACGCTCGACGTCCGGATCTTCTACCGCGACCAGAACCTCGATCTGATGGAGCGCTGGCTGAATCAGGGGAAGTACCAGTCCATCCCGGTCTTCGCGTTCTTCGACGAGGGCTTCCGAGAGCTCGGGCACTGGATCGAGCGTCCGGCGTCGGTCACCGAGCTGCGCGCGGCGAAGCGGCGCGAGGTGTACGCCTCCGACCCGGCGTTCGGCGCGCCCGACGCGCCGGTGGACCAGCTCCCCGACGAGGTTCGCGCGCGGCTGCAGGCCGCGCTCCAGGGGATGCGCGAGGAGACGATCCCCTTCGCCAACGCCGAGGTGCAGCGCGAGCTCCGCGAGCTGGTGGCCGCGCTGCCGGTGCGATGAGGCAGGTCAAGGTCACCATCACCTATTGCGCGGAGTGCGGTTACGAGCCGCAGACTTTAGAGCTGGCGAAAGCGCTGATGCTCGAATTCGGCGCGCAGCTCTCGTCGATCGAGCTGATCCCCTGGGAGTCCGGCACGTTCGACGTGCGCGTGGGCGCCGAGCTCGTGCACTCGATGGCGCGCGATGGCGGCTTTCCGGCTCCGGCAGCGGTGGCCACGGCGATCCGCGCGTCGCTGGCGCGGCCGGCGGCGCCTGCCTCCTAGCACGGTCCTCGCTCCGCAGGGCACGCCATCGGTACACTCCCCGACGACCCGTCGTCCGGTGGGACGCCTGCTCGGGACGGGTCGGAGAGTTATGGGAGGGCGATCCATGTTGCGGGCCCTACAGGCGCGTTCTACGCGCGCGCTCACCGTCGCGATGTGTTCGATCCTCGTGCTGGCACTCAGCGCATCGTTCGGCGTCGTCTCAGACGCGGCGCCGAAGGAGAAGGGCGGCGGCGGTGGAAGCTCCAAGCTCGGCCACCATGACCGCGAGCTCCTCGCGACCGCGCGCGCGAACGGCGAGAGCACGGTGATGCTGCTCATCGCCGCCGCACCGGGCCAGAACGGAGCCGTCGCGAGCGCGGTGACCGCGCTCGGCGGGACGGTGCGCTACCGCGAGGACAATCTCGACTACCTCCGCGTGAAGATCGCGATCGACCTGGCCGAGCGAGTCGCGGCGCTCAAGGGTGTGGACGCCGCAGATGTCGACGAGGTCATCCCCCTCGATGACCCACGTCCGGATGGCGTCGTCGGCGTCATCCCGCAGCCCGCGCCGGGCTCCGGGACGCCCAACGACAACCCCTACATGCCGACGCGCGACACCAAGGCCGCGCAGTTCATGGCGGCGCACCCGACGTGGGACGGCCGCGGCGTGACGATCGGCATCGTCGACACCGGCGTCAGCCTCGATCATCCGGCGCTCCAGACGACGACCACGGGCGAGCGCAAGATCGTCGGCTGGGTCACCGGGACGGATCCGTTCGACGACAACGACCCGACGTGGGTCAACATGGCGACGCAGGTCACCGGCCCGACCTTCGTGCACTCGAGCGGGACGTACACGGCTCCAGCCGCGGGCTCGTATCGCTTCGGGCTCTTCAACGAGCGCGACGCGCGCTTCGGCGGCGAGCTCGGTCGCGACGCGAACCGCGACGGGAACCCCGCGGGCAGCAGCGGGCTCTTCGGCGTCCTCTGGGACACGACCACCGGTCAGGTCTGGGTCGACATCGACCAGGACAAGAGCTTCGCGGACCAGACCGCGATGACCGACTACGGCGTCAACTACGACATCGGATGGTTCGGCACCGACGATCCCTCGACCGCCATCCGCGAGCAGCTGCCGTTCGTGGTCCAGACCGACGGCAAGAACAAGGTCGTGAACATCGGGGTCGTGTCCGGCGCGCACGGGACCCACGTCGCGGGCATCGCCGCGGCGAACGGGCTCTTCGGCGGCGCCATGACCGGCGCGGCGCCCGGGGCCAAGATCGTGTCGAGCCGGGCGTGCCTCTTCATCGCCGGCTGCACGTCGCACGCCCTCGTCGAGGGCATGATCTATGTCGCGAAGCAGGCGAACGTCGACGTGATCAACATGTCGATCGGCGGCCTGCCCGCGCTGAACGACGCCAACAACACCCGCGCCCGGATCTACGACCGGCTCATCGAGCAGTACAACGTCCAGATGTTCATCTCCGCCGGGAACAGCGGACCGGGCATCAACACCGTCGGCGACCCGTCGGTCGCGACGAAGGTGATGAGCGTCGGCGCGTCCATCACCCGCGACACCTATCTCGCCGACTACGGCGCCGACCCCATCTACGCGGACAACATGCTGTACTTCAGCTCGCGCGGCCCGCGTGAGGACGGCGGCTTCAAGCCGAACATCGTCGCGCCCGGCGCGGCGGTCTCAAGCACACCGATGTGGCAGAACGGTTCGGGCCTGCCCTACACCCTGCCGCCGGGGTACTCGCTCTTCAACGGCACCTCGATGGCCGCGCCGATGGCCACCGGCAGCGCGGCGCTGCTCATCAGCGCAGCCAAGGCCACCGGCACGCAGCACCAGCCGGCGCAGCTGCGCCAGGCGATCAACTCGACCACGCGCTTCCTGGACCCGACCCGCTTCCAGGCCTACGACCAGGGCAACGGGCTCATGGACACCATGGCCGCCTGGGAGCTCCTCAAGACCAACATCAAGACCGTCGACATCTCCGGTGCGGTCCCGGTGAACACCATCCTGAGCGGCTTTCTCGCCACGCCCGGGGTGGGCACCGGCATCTACGACCGCGAAGGTGTGACCGCGGGCGCGTCCTACACGCGCACGTACACGTTCCGCCGCACCAGCGGCGGCGGTGGCACGAAGGTCTACACCGCGAGCTGGGTCGGCAACGATGGGACGTTCTCGTCACCGACGAGCGTCGCGCTGCCGCTGAACGCGAGCGTCACCTTCCAGGTCAGCGTGAACCCCGCGGCTGGCGCCCACTCCGCGATCCTCAACCTCGACGACCCGGCGACGGCCGGCATCGACTACCAGTCGCTCAACACGGTCATCGCTCCGTACGACTTCACCGCGGCTGGCAACTACCAGCAGACCGTGGCCGGATCGATCGGCCCAGCCCAGGCGACCCACTTCTTCTTCCGCGTCCCAGCGGGCACCCCCGCCTTCAAGGTCGACATGACCGGCGGCGGGCCGGCAGGTGCGGGTGCGATCCGCTTCCT
>DASSPF010000116.1:0-4344 GCA_035699805.1 Candidatus Limnocylindria bacterium
GCCATCTCACGGTCCTGCGCCACCGCGCGCATCGCCTTGCCCATGGTCGTGTTCCTGATGACCCAGGCGAGCGCGAGCATGAGCGGGATGGCCAGGCCGATGACGAACAGGTCCTTCACCGTGAAGCGGATGAGCGACTCGCGACCCAGCAGTGCGGACACGAAGTCGACGTGGGGGAGGATGTCGGGGTAGAGGATGGGCGCCGGACCGCGCCAGAAGAGGCCGAGGTTGATGTAGATGAACGAGACCCCGATCGCCGAGATGAGCGGCGCGAGACGTGGGGCGTTCCGCAGCCGGCGATAGGCGAGGCGCTCGGCGAGGACGTTGAGCACGCCGCAGAACACCATGCCGATGAGCAGGGCCGCGACGAGGCCGACCCACGGTGTGGCCGCACCCTCCTTGGCGCCGAAGAGCGTGAGGACCGTCAGGGTGGCGAACGTGCCGAGCATGAACAGATCGCCGTGGGAGAAGTTGATGAGCTCGATGATCCCGTACACCAGCGTGTAGCCGAGCGCGATCAGTGCGACGAGCGCGCCGTTGCTGATGCCGATGATCACCGCCGCGAGGAAAAGCTCGATCTGCCCATCCCCCTATGACCGGACGGGCCCCCGGAGTCGCCTCCGGGGACCCGTCCTTCATTCCACTTGGGATCGCCCGCTGTTACTTGACCTCGAGCAGCTTCACGAAGCTGAAGTCGCCACTCTTCACGATCATGCCTGCCATGGTCGTGATGCTCGTGTCGCCTTCGCTGCTGAAGGACCACTTCTGGCCGAGCACGCCCTCGAAGTCCTTCGTGCCCATGACGTTGTCGCGGACCGTCGCACGGTCGGTCGCCTTGGCCCCCGCCTTCTCGATCGCCTTGAGGACGACCTTCGCCGCCTCGTAGCCGTAGATGGCGTAGACCTCGGGCTTGCTCCCGTACTTGGTCTGGTACTTGTCACGCCATTCCTTCGACTTGCCCGTGTACTCGGACGGCGGGACACCGCCGAAGGTGATGTACGCGCCGTCGCCGGCGGCGCCGGCGCCGGTCAGGAACGAGGACTCGGCGATGCCGTCGGGTCCCATGAACTTGATGCTCGGCGCCGCGGCCTTGAGGTCGCGGACGAGCAGGTGCGGGTTGTTGTCGGTGATGCCGCCGTAGTAGACGAAGTCGGCACCGGAGTCCTTGATCTTGTTCGCGAGCGCCTTGAAGTTGTCGGCCTTCGCGGCGGCCTCGTAGCCGGCCTCGGCGATGCCCTGCTTCTTCGCGGCCTCACGGAAGACGTCGGCCAGACCCTTGCCGTAGAGCTCGTTGTCGTGCGTGATGAAGACCTTCTTCGCGCCAAGCTCCTTCATCCACGCGGCGCCGACGGCGCCCTGGAGGTCGTCGGCCGGAACGACGCGCGAGTAGTTGCGCTTGCAGTTGTTCGGGTAGTACTTGCCGGGCTCGTCCTTCTCGCCCTTCCCGGCCTTGGTGAGGCCCGGGTAGGTGTTCGCGGGCGAGATCATGGCGAGGTTCGCGGCGCACAGGATCGGGATGGAGACCTGGGCCGCGCCCGAGTTGAACGTCCCGATGTACGCGACCACCTTCGAGTCGCCGACGGCCTTGCGGGCGTTCTCGGCTTCCTTCGCGCCGTCCCACTTCTGGGTGGCCGGGGTCGCGTCGTCGAGTGCTTCGTACTCGATCTCGACGTTGCCGACCTTGTAGTTCACCTCTTCCAGGGCCATCTTGATGGCGTTCACGATGGTCTGGGTCTGGGCGAGCGACGGGCCGGTCATCGGCAGGCTGGACACGATCTTGACCTTCGTCCCAGCAGGCGCGCTACCGCCGCCTGCACAAGCCGATGCGACGAGAGCCAGTGCCGTGAGGATCGCGACGAATGTGACGCGGCGTCTCTGCATAGGTCCTCCCTCTCAGATGGCAACGTCCGGGGAGGCGGTCACGTCGGACCGATGGCTTGTTCGATCGGCCGGGTCAGGGCCGCCCCCCGCAGTCCACGGAGTGTATTGGCGCGCCTGCGACCGTCAATCTGGCCGGTCCCGGCCGGCCGGCGGCGTCTCCTCCCATCCCCTCTATCGTCGATCGCCGGATGGGGATCATTTCGCGTTCGCGTCAGGCCGATCCGGCGCCTGGTCGGACCCCCGCCGACGGCCAGCGGCGCCGGGCTCGGACGGTGCTCGCCCGGCTGGCGAAGGCAAACCCGGACTGGGGACCGACGCTGGAGTTCCGCACCCCGTTCGAGCTGCTCGTCGCGACGATCCTTGCCGCCCAGGCCCAGGACGAGCGGGTGAACCAGGTGACCCGGCGCCTCTTCCGCAAGTACCGCGGGCCGGCCGACTACCTGGCGGTCGCACCCGAGGAGCTCGAGCGGGACATCCACGAGACCGGGTTCTTCCGCCAGAAGGCCCGGGCCATCCGCGCCTCGTCCGAACAGATCATCGCCGAGCACGGCGGTGAGGTGCCCGGCGACATGGAGCGGCTGGTCGGCCTTCGCGGCGTCGGCCGGAAGACCGCCTCGATCGTCCTGGGGAACGCCTTTGGGGTCCCTGCGGTCGCCGTGGACAGGCATGTCAGTCGGGTGTCGGAACGGCTGCGGCTCTCCCGGGGCGCCGATCCGGAGCGGGTGGAGGAGGCGCTGCGGTCGCTCTACCCCAGACGCGACTGGGTGAAGGCGACCTGGTGTCTGGTGCTCCATGGGAGGCGCATCTGCACGCCGACGCCCAAGTGTCCGGTCTGTCCGATCAGCGACCTCTGCCCCTACCCGAAGAAGACGCGCGCTCCGGTCGCGCGACAAGACCGCCGAGCGACGCCGTCACGAGGAGCACCGCGTCGAGCGCGATGACCATGACCGTGTCGGTCACGACCTCCGCCGACGAGCCGGCCGAGGATGGCGCGACGCCGAACGCCTCGAGCGCGATCCAGCCCACGCCGACGGCGGCGCCGTGGTACAGACCCGCGGTTTTGGCCCATTTTCCGGCCAGAAAGCCGCCCAGGGCGACACCGAGGATGGTGGCGGCGAGACCAGGGATGGTGGCGGACAGGAGCCGCGCGCCAAGGGCGACCGCCAGCGCGACGCCGAGCCCGATGAGGACGGCGGGAAGATGCAGCGGTGGGAGCGAGCGCCGTTCGATGAGCAGCAAGAGTACCCGGGCAAAAAGAAACCGATCCGCGAGGCCTACGCGGATCGGTGGGTTCGCGAAAGGTGCCGTGACCGAAAAACAAAACGCGACGCGATAGCGTCGCAGGAACTACTTCTTCTTCTTCGCGCTCTTCTTAGCAGCCTTCTTCTTCGCCGGCATTAGGATCACCTCCTTCTGGCCACGCGTTGTTCGGTATATAGACACAGACACGTCGCAGATGTCAACAGATGTCGTCCGTCATCCGTCCGCGGTCAGGTCGCCGCGGAGCCTCTCGATCACCCGCTCGCGGAGCACCGGAGGGGCCGCATCGGAGGTGCAGCAGTCGCGCAGCTGCTCGAGGAAGCGCGATTCGAGCTCGAAGTGGCCGCCGCAGTCGTGGCAGCGCTCGATGTGGGACCGCACCGCAGCCCGCTCCTCGACCGACAGCTCCGTGTCGAGGAACGTGTAGAGCCGCTCCAGGCAGTCGTCGCAGTCCATGCCGCTCACCCCTTCCGCCCCTGGGGCGCCGTGCGCAGTGCGGCGATCCCGCGGTCCTGCGCCAGGTCGAGGAGGCGGCGCTGGAGGAACTTCCGGCCGCGATGAAGGCGTGACATGACCGTCCCGATGGGGATCTCGAGCATCTCGGCGATCTCCTTATAGGAGAAGCCCTCCACGTCCAGGAGCACCACGCTGCGGAACTTCTCCGGGAGCTCCTCCAGGGCGTCCTTCACCTCGACGTCCACGATGCCGTCCAGGAACTCCTGCTCGGGGTCGGCGGACGACGAGGCCGCCCGGACCTCGGACATCCGCCGGTACAGGGAGAACTCGTCCACGTCGTCGAGCTCGGTGAACTCCGGCTGGGTCTTGCGGCGCCGGTAGGTGTTGATGAAGGCGTTGGTGAGGATCCGGAAGAGCCAGGCCTTGAGGTTGGTCCCCGGGGTGAACTGGTCGCGGAAGCGCAGGGCGCGGATGTAGGTCTCCTGGACCAGGTCCTGCGCATCGGCCTCGGAGCGGGTCATGCGCAGCGCGGTCCGGTAGAGCGCGTCGATGAACGACAGCGCTTCCGTCTCGAATGGGTCGGTGGACACCCGTTCACTCTAGGGGAACGTCCCCGGCGCTCCGGCGCATTCCCGATACTCGCCGTATGCGCCGCCGCCTCGCCGCGATCCTCCGCCGGCTCCGGGCGGCGTACGGCGAGCCGCCGGCGCCGCGGCGCCTACCACCGCTCGACGAGCTCATCCTCAC
>DASSPF010000117.1:0-4979 GCA_035699805.1 Candidatus Limnocylindria bacterium
CGGCATCGGCATCGTGATCCTCATCGCCTCGCTCCTGCTGGGGGTCGATCCCACCGGTGTCCTCGAGGCGGTGAACACCACCACGACGCAGATCGAGAACGCGCCGCCGCCGGCGGAGTGCCAGACGGGTGCGGACGCGAACCAGCGCGACGATTGCCGCATCGTCGGGCTCGTCGGCAGCGTGCAGAAGTATTGGTCGGAAGAGCTCGCGAGCCGTGGTCAGACCTACGAGCCCGCGAAGACCGTGCTCTTCTCGAACGCGGTGCAGTCGGGCTGCGGCACCGCGACCACGGCGGTCGGCCCCTTCTATTGCCCCGAGGATGGCAAGGTCTATCTCGACCTGGCGTTCTTCGGTGACCTGAAGACCAAGCTCGGCGCGCAGGGCGGCCCGTTCGCGCAGGCCTACGTCGTCGCGCACGAGTACGGCCATCGCGTGCAGCACCAGCTGGGTCAGCTGAAGCAGAGCACCCAGACCGGTGCCGAGAGCCAGGCCGTCCGCGTGGAGCTCCAGGCCGACTGCTACGCCGGCGCGTGGGCCAAGAACGCCGCCGACACCGGCTACCTCGTCCCGCCCTCGCAGGCCGAGATCGCCGTCGCGCTCGATGCGGCAGCGGCGGTGGGCGACGATCGCATCCAGCAGCAGACGCAGGGTCGCGTCACGCCCGACGCGTTCACGCACGGCACCTCCGCGCAGCGGCAGCGCTGGTTCCTGGTCGGCTACCAGTCAGGCGACCCCGCGCGCTGCGACACGTCCGGCGCCCTCTAGACGCCGCCTGCCTGGGTGCCGAACCGAGGGACGGTCCGCGCTGTTCCATTGGCGTGAGGGCACTCGCGATCGCCGTCCTGTGGGTGGTATCCGCGTGTTTGGCGGCGTCGCCGCCCGCCCCGACACTCACGCAAACACCAGCCGGCGCCAGCCCGACGAGCGCACCGGCGGTGAGCGGCGTCTGGCGCTTCGCGGGCACGCTCCTGCCGCCCGCAGACCCCGAGCGGTACACGAATGTCGTGATCGACGCGCTTCCGCTCACGAACGGTGGATGGGTGGTGCTGCGTGTCGACCAGCCGTCGCGTCACAACTGCAGCCCGACCACCTTTGGCTGCTTCTTCCGCCCACCCTACGGTCGCCTGCTTCGGCTCGACCCCGATGGTCGTGTCGTGGCGGAAGAGCATGGCCCCGAGCCATTCGGGCTGACGCACCTCTCGGTCTTCGAGACTCCGAGGGTCGTCGTCGGGGAAGGGCGGCAGGTGAAGAATGGCAACCTTCACGCCTTCGACCTCGACTCACTCGACGGCCTCGCGACGGAGCTCACGACGTGCGTGCCCGTCGATGGCCGTTGCTGGGCGTACCGGTCGTACCGTCTTTACGGAGGGACAGCGCTCGAGGAGCGCGAGCCGCGCACGCTCTCAGTCCTGCGAACGTACCCACACCTCACGATGGACCTCCTGCAGGAGCCGCCGTCCATCTTCCCGTCGGCGAACCTGATCGTCTGGCCCTCACCGGAGCGGCCCACCCGGATGCGCGCCGAGCCGCTCGACCCGACGCGTCCGATCGCGAGTCCGCTCGTCGCTCGCCTGCGTGCGGCCTGCCACGCGGTGCGCGTGGCGGATGACCGGATCTTCGTGTCGGAAAGTGACTCGGCCTGCGACGCGGCGAGCGGCGGACGCACGGAGATCCTGGAGGTGTCCACGGGACGCTCGGTGCGTGCGATGTCGGTCAACGCCACGACGCTCCCCGGCTCCAGAGGGGTCGTTGCCGTCGATAGCGCCCTCCGTGCGCTCGACCCGCGCACCGGTGCCGACGGTCCACAGCTGTGGACCGCGCCGTTCGTCCTGGACTTCGCGCGCGGTATCGGCGCGCTCCCGCTCTCGGATGGCGGGGTGGCCGTGCTGCGCAGGGTGATCGGTGCCGAGCGTAACGTTGCCCTCACCTTCCGCGAGGTCGCGACGGGGACCTGCGAGTCCATCGACTTCCCGCGGGTCGTCATCGCATCTCCGGCGTCGAGCTGCGACGTCGTTGCCGCTGCACCGGGCCCCGCCCGCCTCGTGGTCGCGGCGGGTCGCTCGGCCCGGTCGCCTGCGACGCTGGACATCCGCCGTGTGACGTTCGACGCCACGACGCGGACCATGGATGTCAGCTTTCAGGCCGGCCGGTCGCGCGGCGAGATCGAGTCGCCTTCTGCGGTGCGCGTCATCGAGCTCGCCAGTCCGCCGACCGGGGAATGGCTCGTCCGGCTCGTACCGGATGGGGGCGGCCGGCCGCTTGGGGCGTTCGTCGTGCGGTTCGGCTAAGGACTCGCCCGAATTGGGGATGCCCACCCTCGACGGGTAGGGCCACACTTACGGCGATGGGTCTGCTCTCCAACGAATCCGTGTCCCTGCCCGCCTCGGGCGTGGCCGCCGGCATCGAATTCGAGGAGACCTTCCCCGAGACGGCCGAAGAGGTCACGCCCGCATCGTCGAGCGAGCCGGCAGCCGCTGCGGCGCTCGCGCGCGAGACCGCGCCGCGCCTGACCGTCGTCCGCTCCGAGCCGGAGCCCGATCCGGATGTGAGCGAGGCCGTGTATCAAGACCAGCTCGAGCGCCGCCTCCGCGAGGCAGAGACGCTCGTGAAGCAGACCATCGAGCGCATGCGCCTCGAAGAGGAGCAGCGCCTCGCCGAGTGGGTACAGCAGCGTCGCGCCGAAGAGGAGCAGCGTCTGGCGAAGTGGCTCGAGGAGCGCCGGTCCGCCGTGGAGCGGACGATGGAGCAGCGCAAGACGAGCGAGGACAAGCTCGCGGGACGCATCGAGGATCTGCTCGTCGAATGGCAGGGCCGTTTCGAGCAGCGTCTCGAGCAGCGGCGGATCGACGACGAGCGCGTTGCGGAGCGCCGCCGGATGAGCGACGAGGAGCGGTTGCGCGCCTGGCGCGCCGAGCTCGAGCAGGCGCTCACCGAGCGCTTTGCGCAGCGCCGCTTCACCGACCGCGCCCCGCTTCCCGATCGCAACGGCGAGCTGCGCTCGCCGGTGCGCGACGCGATCGCCATGGCCACGAGCGCCCGCGACCTCGGCCGCATCCTGCGCGACACCCTCGCCGAGCTCGCGCGCACGTCCGCCTTCGCCCTGAGCGTCCATCACACGCAGCGCGACGAGGTCGCCTACCGCTACCGCGTCGCATCCGACGACGATCTGGGCTCGCTGCTGCGCCGGGAGGCCCTGGACGACGGTCCCACCAGCGCGGTCTCTCACATGGACGGCTGGGTGCGGGCGCATCGTGCCGTCCGGGTGGGGACGCGCAACGTGACGGTCCACACCGCGCAGTGCGCCGTCCGGACCGACGATCGCCCCATCGGTGTGGTCACGCTCCACAGCGAGGGCGCCGCGATCGCGGATGCGGTCCTCTCGCGCGTCACCGACCTCATCGACGCCGCGGCGCCGCGCCTCGCGGAGCTGCGGGCCGCCGGGAGCTATCGCGGGGTCTAAAGGCCCGCGGCGCGCAGAGCGGCGACCACCGCCACACCGCCCAGGACCGCGATGAGCAGATTGCGCCGCCAACGCGCCAGCGCGAGCGCGGTGAAGCCCGCGACGATCTCGGCACCACCGGTGGGCGCACCGTCGGGCAGCGCCACGCCGGCGCCGACGAGTGCCGCGATGACCGCGATCGGCAGCGCGTCGAGGTAGCGGCGCAGCCACCACGGCGCGGGACCGCGGACGCTGACGACGAGCGGGAGCAGCCGCGTGAGGTACGTCGCCGCGCCGCCCAGGAGCACGGCGGTCCAGAACATCACTCGCGCTCCCCGCGCATCGCGATGGCCACAACCGGGGCGACCGCGCCCGCGATGACCACGGCCAAGGTCGACGCCCCGGCGAGCCGAAGCGCGGCCGCGACGAGCGCCGCCGCGGACGCGACGACGACGTCGGTGCGGTGGCGCGCGCTGATGGCGACGATCGCCGTGAACACGGCGGTGATGGCGAAGTCGATCCCGAAGCGCTCCGGGCGCTCGAGGTCGGCACCGAAGACCGCGCCGACGATGGTGGAGACGTTCCAGGAGAGCCACATGAGCGTGCCGAAGACGGCGTAGTACACGATCTCACGCCGGCCGCGGCGGAACCAGCCGATGCCCATCGCGAATGCTTCGTCGGTGAGGATGTAGGCGAGTCCCAGGCGACGTGCGAGCGGGACGCCGGCGACGAACGGACGGATCGCGGCCGCCATGAGGAAGTGGCGGGCGTTGATGAGGAAGATGGCGAAGGCGATGGCGAGGCCGTCGGCGCCGCCGCGGCGCAGCTCGAGCATCGCGTACTGCGAGGCTCCGGCGAACACCAGCACGCTCGACGCGCTCGCCTCGACCACGGTGAGTCCCGACTGCCGCGCGACGAGGCCGTACGTCACACCGATGACCACGGTGGTGAGGAGCACCGGCCAACCTTCCGCCAGGGCAGCGCGCATGGCGCCGCGCTCGGTCACGGGCGGGGGAGCAGGGCGGGCACGCGACGCTGGTACTCGGGGTAGCGCTCGGGGAATGCCACGGCGAGCGCCTTCTCCTCGGCGGTGAGCCGGATCGCGGTGAACGGCACGATGATGGCGAGCGTGGCGAAGAGGAGGAGCGGGCTCTGCATCGCGAGGGACGCCCCGATGTGGAAGAGCACGATGCCGAGGTACATGGGATGTCGAACGATCGCGTATGGCCCGGTCGTCACGAGCCGGTGGTCCTCGAAGATGTCGAGCTTGATGCCGTAGTTGCGGCCGAGCGACCACATCGCCCACGCCCCGAACATCGCCGAGGGCGCGGCGATGGCCAGGCCGACGATCCGCATGCTCTGAGCGAGGTCCACCGCCATCGGCTCGATGTAGGCCACCAGGAAGGGCAGCCAGACGAGCGGCGGGTAGTACTGGATCCACCAGGGCGACTCCGCGACGAGGCGATGCTCGCGCCGGCCCCGGATGACGCGCAGGGCCGCGGCCGACAGGAAGATGAGGTGCGCGGAGAGCAGCACGCC
>DASSPF010000118.1:0-2483 GCA_035699805.1 Candidatus Limnocylindria bacterium
AACGTCCCCGGCGCTCCGGCGCATTCCCGATACTCGCCGTATGCGCCGCCGCCTCGCCGCGATCCTCCGCCGGCTCCGGGCGGCGTACGGCGAGCCGCCGGCGCCGCGGCGCCTACCACCGCTCGACGAGCTCATCCTCACCGTGCTCTCGCAGAACACGAACGACACCAACCGTGACCGCGCGTACGCCGACCTGCGGGCGCGCTTCCCGACCTGGGACGAGGTCGCCGACGCGCCGCTCCCGGCGATCGCGCGGGCCATCCGGCGCGGCGGCCTCGGCCCCACGAAGTCGGTGCGCATCCGCGAGATCCTCCGCGCGCTGCGCGACCGCGGCATCCCGCTCGACGCCCAGGCGTTCGTGGGGATGCGCTCGGCCGCGCTCTGGGATCTGCTCGTCGGCCTGCGCGGGGTGGGGCCCAAGACCGCCGCCTGCGTGCTCCTCTTCTCGCTCGGTCGCCCATTCTTCCCGGTCGACACCCACGTGCACCGCGTCGCGCGGCGGCTCGCGCTCGTGCCCGAGACCGCCGACGCGGTGCAGGCCCAGGCGCTGCTGCAGGAGGCGGTGTCGCCGGCCGACGTCTACGCGCTCCACATGCTGCTCATCCGCCACGGGCGCGATGTCTGTGTTGCGCGCCGGCCGCTGTGCTCGCGCTGCCCGCTGGCGGAGGTGTGCCCACGCGTCGGCGTGGTGGGCGCGCGCTGATCGGCCGCGACAGCCCCGCTCACCAGGCGCATGGGCGTGCGCCTGGCGATGGTACTTACGCCGCGAGGTATTGGTACCGACTGATACGAATCGCCGCGCGCACGGTCCGTCGCATGCCTAGCCTCGTCCTATGGGTGGGAAGTCGGTGCGCGCCGCTCGTTCGCGCCTGCGTATGCCGGTGGAGCTCCTCGAGAAGACGCGGTTGCTGTTCCTCGCGCTCATGCTCGGCTCGGGGACGGTGCTGCTCGGGCAATTCGTCATCAGCGACCGACCGGTCGTCGATCGGATCGGCGACGCCAGCGTCGTCGGCGTGCTGCTCGCGGTGTGGATCTGGACGTATCGCCGGCGCGCCTACCCGCGGCTCGTCGACCCGCTCGTGGCGGCCGGTCTGGTCCTGCTCGCGGTGAGCTTTGGCAACGTTGAGCCCATCCTCGGCCTCTTCCTCAGCATCATGTTCCGAGGCCTGTATGGATCGACGCCGCAGGTCGCGGTCACCGCGGTCTTCTACGTCGCGGCGATGCTCGCGGCGTACCTCCTGGGCGGGACGACCCATGCGCTGTCAGGCCATGAGTGGCTCGTCTCGTTCGTGTCGCTCGCCCCGGTCGTGCCGGCCATGGCGATGGTCGGGCGGTTCCTCAAGCGGACGATCGAGTCCGAGACGCGCCTGGAGGAGCAGATGCGCCGCAGCGAGGACCGCTTCCGCTCGCTCGTGCACAACTCCTCGGACGTCATCATCATCCTCGACGCGCGAGACCGGATCGAGTACCACACACCGTCGACGGAGCGGCTGCTCGGCTACGCCGCCAGCGAGCTCGTGGGGCGGCCCCTCGCGCTCCTCTTGCATCCCGAGGATCGTACGGATGTCGAAGCGTTCCTCCGCTCCGCCGTGAGCGTGGATGCGGCGTCGATGGAGTGGCGTCTACTGCACGCCGACGGCAGGTGGCTGTACGTCGAAGCACTGAGCAATGGCCTCCTCGAGGCCGGCGCACACGCGGGCCTCGTCCTCACCATGCGGAACGTCACCGAGCGCAGGGCGCTCGAGACGCGACTGACGCACCAGGCGGTGCATGACGCGCTCACGGACCTGCCGAACCGCGTGCTGTTCAATCGGCGGATCGCCGAGCTGCTGGCACGGACGGCCGACGGGCCGGGCTGCGTCGGCGTGCTGTTCATCGACCTCGACGACTTCAAGCTGGTGAATGACACGCTCGGCCACGCCGTGGGCGATCACCTGATCGTCGCCGTCGCCGCGCGCATCTCGGCGACCCTTCGCGCGGGCGACCTCGCGGCACGCCTGGGTGGCGACGAATTCGCGGTGCTCGCGATGCTGCGGTCGTCCGCTGAGTCGGAGCTGCTGGCCGCGCGGCTCACCGCCGCCTTCGAGGCCCCGTTCGACATCGCCGGCAACGTGCTGGCGGTGCGTGCGAGCATCGGTGTCGCGACGAGCGGTCCCGATGACGACTCGCCCGACGCGATCATGCGGAATGCGGACATGGCGATGTATTCCGCCAAGGGCCATGGCAAGGCGCGGTTCGAGTGCTACGAGGCCGACATGGGCAGGACCGTTCGTCGGCGCGCCCGGATCGGGGGAGAGCTGGCGGCCGCTCTCGAGCACGAGCAGTTCGTCCTCCACTATCAACCGATCGTGGCCCTCGGGACCGGCGAGACCGTGGGTGCCGAGGCGCTGGTGCGCTGGCAGCATCCCACCCGGGGCCTGGTGCCGCCGATGGAGTTCATCCCCGCCGCCGAGGAGAACGGCTCGATCGTGCCGCTCGGGCGG
>DASSPF010000119.1:0-7794 GCA_035699805.1 Candidatus Limnocylindria bacterium
CGCCGGGAACGTGGTGACGTGGGATGGCGTGCGCACGAGCCTCGCCGGTACGAACGTGAACGAGGTCCGCTCGGTCTCCGTGAACGTCGCCGGCCCATCGGCGCCCGGCACCTACACGCTGCGCTACGACATCGTCCAGGAGGGCGTCACCTGGTTCAGCGGCAGGGGCATGCAGACGCCCACGCGCTCGGTCTCCGTGGTCGTCGGCGGCTACGCGGCCGTGTACGCACCGGGCACCGCCTCCGTGAACGGGACGCCCGGCTCCACGATCACCGTACCGGTCACGATCACCAACGTGGGCACGCTCGTGTGGCAGCCCGGCTCGGTCAACGTGTCCTATCACCTCATCGCCGCGAGCGGGGCCGTCTTCGTGTGGGACGGCCAGCGCACCGCGATCCCCACCGCCCTCGGCCGCGGACAGAGCGTCACGGTCAACGTGAAGATCCTGCTGCCCTCGATCCCCAGCACGTACGTCGCGCGGATCGAGATGGTGCAGGAGGGCGTGACCTGGTTCAGCGGCCACGCCATCGCCCCGGGGAGCGTTACGCTCCTGGTCCAATGACCCGCGTCCTGCCGGCCATCGCGCCGCTCGCGCTCATTGCGATGGTCGTCTCGCTCATCGCGCTCGACGGCCGGTCGGCGCCGGCGGTCGACGCCGACCGCGGCTGGTCCACCTTCACCGAGCTCCAGCGTCCGCGCGCGTTCGCCCATGCGCTCACGCTGCCGACCGGAGAGATCCTGGTCGTGGGCGGACTCGATCGCGACGATCCGCAGGTGACCAATCCGCGCAGCGAGCTCATCGATCCGCTGTCGCATGCGGTCACCGTGCTCTCGGGGAACATCGTGGGGCGCCTGCATCAGTCGGCCACGCTCGGCTCGCGGGAGCGTGTCGTCGTGGCCGGGGGTGTCGTGTGGGAGGACGAGCACTGGTCGCCCGTGGACCAGGTGGACGTCTACGACGTGAAGACGCGGCGCTGGTCCGCGGGGCGGCCGCTCGCGATAGCCCGGTCGGACCATGCGGCCGTCGCACTCAAGGACGGCCGCGTCGCGGTGATCGGCGGCAACATCGGGACGACGCTCCTCGCGAGCATCGAGATCTACGATCCGCACACCGACGCGTGGGTCATGGGCGCGCCGATGCCGCGGCCGCGGACGCAGCACGCCGCGGTGACCCTCAGGGACGGCCGCGTGCTCGTGGCCGGGGGCATCGACGGCGATGGCGGCGCCACGGCTACCACCTTCCTGTACGACCCGCGCTCGAACACCTGGGAGGCGGGACCGCGGATGGCCGAGCCTCGTCTGCAGCAGGCCACGGTGCTGCTCCCGAGCGGCGATGTCCTGGTCGCCGGCGGCGACGGCAATGCCGCAGGGAGCTCGGAGCTGTATCTGGCGCACGAGCGTCGCTTCGTCTCCGCGGGGCTGCTGGCGGAGCCGCGCCTGGTCGCCCAGGCCGCGGCCCTGCCGGATGGGCGCGTCGTGATCGCCGGCGGTCTGCCCCCGCGGATGACGGCGTACCGGCCGCTCGCCTCGGCCGAGATCTGGGACCCGGCGACGCTCTCGTGGAGCCCGCTGGCCGCGCTCGCCGAGGGTCGCGCCTGGGGGAGCCTGGTGTCGGCCGGCGGCGCGCTCTATTTGGTCAGCGGGACCGGGAATGACGAGCGGGCCCTGCGCTCGATCGCGCGCTTTGCGATCGACTGATGCATCCGCCCGCTCGTGCGTCGGGCGGTCGATCGGACCCTCTGCTGCCTGTCGCGAGACGTAACACTTGTCCCGCTTTCATCCTTACAGGCGTACACTTCTGAGGCGCCGCGCGTTACCTGCTGGTGAAGTCCTTCGCCGCTTGCGGCGCTCCATGAGGAGGGTTCCATGTACCTGCTGACCCGCGCGGTCTTTGCCCTCGCGATCCTCGTCGGAGCGATCGCCAGCGCCGCGCCTGCCGCCGCCAATGGCCCGCTCATCATCACAGGCCAGGTCGTCAACAGCGTCACGAGCGCGCCCATCGCGCAGGTGTGCGTCACGCTCGGCCCGCCGATCCGCTGCTGGACGTACACGGACGCGGCCGGCAATTACACGGTCGATCTGGACGCCATCCTCGCATCGCACGGTGGGACGTGGGACCTGTACTTCGTGAAGACCGGCTACGAGACGGCATATTCGGGCAAGTTCGTGATGAACGGTCCCTACACCGTACCGACCATGCGGATGATCGCCGCGGCGCCGCCGCCGCCGGGCACGTGCGCGGCCCCGCGCACCGACACGCCCACGCAGACGATCTACCTGCCGAACATCACCAAGACGCTCGGCGGACCGAACGGGTGGGTGACGCCGTTCATCGTCCAGAACACCGGCACCATCAACACCTCGCTCGAGGTCTCGTTCTACAAGTTCAGCGACGGCACGTGCGTCGCGCGGCGCACGCCGCCGATCCTCGCGCCGCAGCGCTCGTACGCCGACATCCCCAACAACGACTCCGACCTTCCCAACGACACGCAGTTCTCGGTGGTCGTGCGCTCGTTCGGCGCCCCCGTCGTCGCGACGGTGAACCAGGTGCAGGGCTCCGGCAGCACCGCGCAGGCGCTCGCGTACACCGGGACCTCCACAGGCGCCACGACCGTCTATCTGCCCAACGTCACCCGTCGCTTCTACGGCTGGGACATCCCCTTCATCGTCCAGAACCTCGGCACGGTCTCGACCACCGCGACGGCCTCATTCCGCAGCGTGGCGAGCCCGTCGTGCCTCAGCGCACACACCTATACGAAGTCGCTCTTCATCGAGCCGGGGCGGTCCAAGGTCATCGACCCCGACTTCGAGTCCGCCTACACCGGCGCCGCGAACTCCGGCCTCAGCGATGGCTGCCAGTACGCCGTGATCGTCACGAGCGCGCAGCCGATCGCGGTGGTCGCCAACGCGCACAACGAGGCCGGCGCGCCGGCCGCCTACAGCCACAACGCGCTCTCCGCGGGCGCCTCCACGCTCTACGGCGCGTACGCCGCGCTCAACGGTCCCGGCGGGCGGTTCTCGCCGATCGTGGTCCAGAACGTGGGCACGACCGTCGCCGACGCCACCATCGAGTTCACGCCGCTCGGCGGCGGCGTGGCGCGGAGCTTCACGCTCGCGGCCATCGCGGCCGGCGGGTCGCGCGCGTTCGACCCGCGCTACAGCAACGGCGACACCGCCCAGGCCCTGTGCAGCGGCGCGACCACCACGTGCCTCGGGAGCGGTGAGTACTCGGTCCGCATCACCTCCGCCGGCAGCATCGCCGCGGTCGTGCTGCCGGTCTCCGGCACCACGGCGACCGCGTACGCCACGGCACTCCAGGGCACTGCGCGCACCTACCTGCCCAACGTCACCCGCACGCTCGGCGGCGCCACCGGCTGGACCACGCCGATCGTGGTGCAGTCCACCACCGCCACCGCCGCGACACTCACCTGGTTCCGCTTCAGCGACGGCCTCCTGGTGAAGACCCAGAGCATCACGATCGCCCCGAACACCGCGCAGTGGATCGACCCGCGCTCCGTCGCCGGTCTGAATGACGACACGCAGTACGCCGTCGTCGTCACCGCGAACACGGGCGGTGCGCTCAACGCCATCGTGTACGAGCAGGCGACCGGTGGGGACAACGAGATGATCTACGAGGGCTTCGCCGCGCCGTGACGTCGATGTCCCGCGTGAGGACGGTCCGCGGTCTCGCGGCCGCGGCCGTCCTCATCGCGCTCTCCTGTTCCTCCGCGCCGGTCACATCGGGTCCACCCTCCGCCAGCCCCGCGGAGCCGTCGGAGAGCGCGTCCGCGGTACCGACGCCGCGCACGACGCCGCCGGGAACGCCCGCTCCGCCGCCGTCCGAGCCCACCGCGCAGTCCGCCTCGATCGAGGAGCCGCCCGCGCCGCCGCAGGCCACACCCACGCCGGCACCGCAGCCCGGCCTCTGGCGCATCCAGGGCTACGTGGTGGACGACGCCGGCGCGCCGCTGGCGGGAGTCTGTGTGGTCATCGGCCCGAAGGGCTGCCAGCGGTACAGCCCGCACACCGACGAGCGCGGCCACTACTTCATCGACGTCGCCGAGGGCACCACCACGTTCGACTTCTACTTCGAGATGCCCGGCCACCAGACGGTGTGGTGGCATGTCACGCCGGAAGGCCCGATCGAGTTCAACGTCGTCCTTCAGCGGAGCTGACAGCCGGCTGTTGAGGGGGTACCCACCGACCAGTAGGCTCCACCTGTGAACGGCTCGCTCGGCGGCTCTGCGGTCGCGGCGTTCGCCGCGCTGGGCGATGGCGAGCGGGCATCCACGTTCTCGCGCGATGCCGGTCATGCGGGCATCGCCGACGCGCAGCTCCTGGCGCTCGCCCGCGAGTCGCGGGAGGAGGCGCTCGAGGTCATGTACGGCGCGTACAAGACGCGCATCTACACCTTCCTCCTGCGTCTGTGCGGCGATCCCGAGACGAGCGACGACCTCACCCAGGACGTCTTCACCAAGGCCTACCAGGCGCTGGGGACGCTCACCCGGGACCACCGCGTGCTCCCCTGGCTCTACCGGATCGCGCACAACACCGCCATCGACCATCTCCGGCGCCGCCGCCGTATCGGCTGGCTGCGCGTGTCCAAGCTGGCCGGGACCAGGGAGGAGCCGCTCATGCCCGACGAGCACGCCGCCGTCCCCGAGCGGGACCAGGTGCGCTCGGTGCTGGCGGCGCTGCCGGTGGAGCAGGCGACCGCGCTCCTGCTCCACGCCCTGGAGGGCTATTCGTACAAGGAGATCGCCGAGATCCAGGGCGCCACGCTCACCGCGGTGCGCAGCCGGATCGCCCGCGGCCGCATGGCGTTCCGGGCGGCGTATGCGACAAAGGAGGCCGACCAGCCGTCTTAGACACGGATGGGGAGACCGCACCTTTCGATCGATGAGCTGTCGGCGCACGCCGACGGCGAGCTCGCGGCCGATATCGCCCGCTCGGCCTCCGAACACCTGTTCTCATGCGCTTCCTGCCGCTCCGCCTTCGAGTCGTTCCAGAGATTCGACGCGGAGCTCCGCCGGCCGCCGCTGGTGGGCTGCGCGACCGCCCTCCCGCTGATCTCCGCACGGCTCGACGCCGAGGTGAACGAGGCGGAGGCCGCGCTCGCCGAGCGTCATCTCGAGACCTGCGCGGGCTGCCGCCGGACCGAGGCGGTCTGGTCCGCGGCACGCACGGCGCTCGTGGCGCTGCCCGCCGCCCGGCCCTCCGCGCGCGTCGACGCAGCCATCGCGGCCCTGGTACGGCCGGCGCCGCGCCGCCGCCGCGTGCCGGTGTTCGCCGCCCGGGCGCTCATCAGCGCGACCGCCGCCCTGGCGATCGTCATCACCATGCTGCCCCGCGCGGGCGCGCCGATCACCTCGCTCGAGGGGAGCACCGAGCGCGTCTTCGTGGCGGCGGCGCAGCAGATCGTCCTCAACCCACGCACGAACACCCTGTACATCCTCGACCCCGCGGCCGCCGCCGTGGTCGCGCGCGACGCGGGCACCAACGCGCTCAAGGCCCGCATCGACGTGGGCGGCCGCCCCACCGCACTCGCGCTCAACGAGAGTGCGAACATGGTCCTCGTCCTCGACGCGTCGCAGAAGAGCGTCACCGAGATCGACGGCGCGACCAACCGCGTCATCGGCTCCACCGCCGTCGCGGTGACCGGCACGCCCACGAGCATCGCGGTGGATCCCGCGGGCGGGAAGATCGTCGTCACGACGGAGGCGTCCACGAACGCCACCGGCTCGGTCACCGTCCTCGACGGCGCCACGAAGAAGGTGGAGACCGTCCGCGAGTTCGCCGCCGTGCCGCGGTCGATGGTCTTCGCGCCCAGCGGCGACCGCGCTGCGCTCGTCTCGACCGCCGGCACCACGATCGTCGATGCGTCGTACCGCGAGATCGCCACGCTCCCCGGTGGCGTGGGCGCCGCCTTCGCGCAGGGGGACGACCGCATCGCCATCCTCTCCGCCACGGCGAGCGGATCGGTCGTCACGTACAGCGGACGCGCCGCTCCCGCCGGGCTCGCGCTCGCGGGCACGCCGCGCGCGATCGTGTCGCTGCCTGACGGCGGCTTCCTCGTGCTCGTCTCCATGGGCGAGCGGTCGCGCGTGAGCTATCTCGCGCCCGACGGCCACGAGGCCGGCCGCGTCGAGCTGGGGGCGAGCGGCACCGATCTGGTCTACGACGCGGCCGCGCGCCGCTTCAGCGTGGTGGGCGCCGGAGCGCTCGCGTGGTCGGAGGTCCCGCAGACGCTCGCCGCGTCGTCGCCGACGCCGACCGCCGACGTGGCCGCCGCGAGCCCGAGCCCCGCTCCGCCGGCATCGGCGGCGCCGTCGCCATCAGCGTCGGCCACGCCGGCCCCGTCCACGTCGCCGTCCGCCGCTCCCGTGGCCAGCCCCACGCCGGACGCGCTCTCGCAGGCGGCGGCGGTCAGCGCGGGCTTCGTGCACGTGGATCTGCCGGGCGGCCGTCAGCCGGTCTTCGTGTCCAAGAGCGGCGAACGCCTCTGGGTCCTCAACGATCGTGGCGGCGTCGTCACCGTGGACATGTCCACCGCCGAGATGTTCTCGCCCGCCTCGCTTCCCGTGGGCGCGCAGATCAGCCACTGGGCCGCGGGCCGCGCCCACGTGTACGCCGTCGATACGACCAGCGGGCAGCTCCACGTGGTGGATGCGCGGCGCGAGCGCGTGAGCTCGTATGCGCTCAAGTTCCTGAAGCCCGTCTCCAGCGTCGCCGTGGGGCTCGACGACCGGCTCTGGATCGGCCTGCGCGGGGCCTCCTACCTCCTGGCGTTCGATCCACGCACCGGCCGGCTTGACTCGTTCGACCTCGCGGGCGCACTCGTGTCGATGCTCACGGTGGACGGTAGCGGCCGCATCCTGTACGCGGACGACGCGCGCGGGACGGTGGGCACGTACGACCCGGGCACCGCCCGTGTGAGCGAGGTGTACTTCCCGCGCCGCGGAACGGCGACCGGCCTGGTGGTGGACGGCTCGAGCACGCTCTGGCTCTCCACCAGCACGGGCGAGATCTTCAGCGTCCGCGGCGGCGTCGCCACGCTCGCGCTCGGTCTCCAGCGGCCGGTCACGACGCTCTCGCTGGACGGCTCCGGGCGCGCCTGGTACCTCGCCCCCCTCCCCTCGGGAGCGGTGGGCTTTGGCTATGCGGCCGCCGACGGCGCCCGCGCCGGGCAGACCATCGCCGGCGCGGCGTCGAGCCTGGCCTTCAACGCCCTGGGGAGGGCTTGGCTGGCCGACCCCCTTGGGGGTTTCTACGTGAGCCGGGGAGCTCAATGACGGTGGAGCGGCTGCGACAAACCGGTCTGCTCGGCCGTCGAGATATGACGGTGAAGCCTCTCCTCGAGATGGCCAGATTTGGCGCTGCCTGGGCGGCCATGGTACAAACGGCCGCTGGGACGCCTATGCTGGGGTCTCCAGGGTTGGCTTTCGCCCCATCAACTGTCCGATATGGGTACGGCCCCGGGATCACTGCCCTCGGGGCGCGGCGTGTCGGCCAACACGCCAATACACCGAAAGGAAGGTGATCGAGAGCACTGGGTCCCGTTCCTCATTCGGAAGCTGATCCGCGTTAGCGCTGCAGCACCAACGCGACCCTCGCGACCAGTTCTCATCCCGCAGACCTCGCGAAATACGCAATACGACAGAAGGAAGGACACATGCGGAAGATCACAGTCACAGTCACTGCGCTCGCGCTCGCACTGAGCATGCTCGCTCAGACGGCGCCGGTCGCAGCGGCCGCGGGCTATGACTCGGCGTACGCCGGTGAGTCGGCGTTCGT
>DASSPF010000120.1:0-3184 GCA_035699805.1 Candidatus Limnocylindria bacterium
GCTCATCCCGAAACTATGCGGGACGCCCCGCGTTCCCGCGGGGCGTCCCGATCGTGCGGATGGTCAACGTGTCGCTCGATCCGGGACCGGTCTCGTATCCGGAGCTGCTCGCGTGTGTCGAGGACGGCCTCCTGCTCGAGGCGCCGGCGTCGTACTCGCTCGACGACAAGCGGCAGAACTTCCACTTCTCCACCCAGGCCGCGCGGGTCATCCGCCGCGGCGAGCTCCAGGGGTACGTCCGCGGTGTGGCGTTCCAGTCGCTCACGCCGGCATTCTGGGGGCGCTGCGACGGCGTGGCCGACGATTGGGAGCTGCACGGCTTCCTCTCGTGCGCGAAGGGCGAGCCGCTCCAGCTCATGCGCGTGGGCCACGGCGCCGCGCACGCGCGGTTCCGCGACGTGCCCATCGAGGTGTCCGCGTGAGTCGCGGCGGGCGGGCGTCGTGAGCGTCCTCGGCGAGGAGGCGCTGCTCGGGCCGCTGCAGCGGGCGCTCGCCGGCGTCACCGGCGCCGAGGCGGAGATCTGGGCGCACCGGCGGCGCTCGGCCATCACGCGCTACGCGAAGGGCGAGATCCATCAGAACGCGGCCGCCGACGAGACGTACGTGCAGGCGCGTGTCGCACTGCGGGGTGCGGTGGGCATCGTGAGCGGGAACTCACTCGAGCCGGCCGACCTGCGCCGCCTCATCGACGACGCGCGGGCGGCGGCCGCGCTCTCCATCCCGAACGCCGACTGGCCGGGTCTCGCCACGCCCGCGCCCGCGGGTGAGCCGCGCGCGTTCGACGCCGCGACCGCGGCGGCCGACGCCATGGCCCAGGCCGCGGCGATCCGCCAGATCGCCGATGCCGCCCGCGCGCGCGGCATGCGCGCCGCCGGCACGCATCAGCTCGAGCTCACCGAGGACGCCGTGGCGAACACCAACGGCGTCGCCCGCTACGCGCCCATGACCATGGCCTACCTGCGCGCGCTCGTCCTCACCGATAGCGGCGGCTCGGGCTGGGCCGAGGATCTCGCCTGGCGCGGCGACGCGCTCGACCCGCTGTCCGTCGCGACCCGCGCCATCCAGAAGGCGGCGCGCGATCACGACCGCGCGCAGCTGGAGCCCGGCGAGTACGAGGCCGTCTTCGAGGAGCTCGCGGTGGCCGAGGTGCTGCGCTTCGTCTCGCTCACCGGTCTCACCGGGCAGACGCTCCGCGATGGCCGCTCGTTCATGGCCGGCCCCGATGGCGCTCCGCGCTTCGGCCAGCGCGTCACCGGCCCGCGCTTCAGCCTCCACGAGGACGGTCTCGACCCACGCACGCTCGCCATCCCATTCGACGTGGAGGGGACGCCGAAGCGGCGCGTGACGCTCGTCGAGGAGGGGGTCGCGCGCGCCGTCGTGCACGACCGGCAGTCCGCGAGGTGGTACGGCGCCGCGAGCACCGGTCACGCTGCCGACGGGCGCCGCTACGCGCCCGGCGGCCACGCCGCGAACCTCACCATGGCCGGCGGGACCGCGTCGCGGGAGCAGCTCGTCGGTGCGGTGAAGCGGGGCGTGCTCATCACGCGCTTCCACTACACGAACACGCCCGATCCCAAGCGCGCCGCGATGACCGGCACCACCCGCGACGGCACGTTCCTCATCGAGGACGGGGAGATCACCCGTGCGCTGGCGAACGTGCGCTACCGGATGAGCGCGCTCGACCTCTTCGGCGGGATCGACCTCCTCTCGCCACAGCGCCTGGTCCGCGACTGGTGGTCGTCCAACGGCATGGGCTCCATCGTCTGCCTGGCGCCCGCCATCAAGGTGGCGCGCGCGACGATCACGGGGTCCAGCCCGCTCTAGCCGCCCACGCGGTCCCCGTTACACGATCGACGCGAGAGCGTTGCCGGACCGTGTCCCGGGTGGCCTAACGAATGCGGGCGCATCGCGTTCCAGGACCCCATCACACACCAAGCGAAGGAGTGCGCGCCATGCCCGTCACACCGATCACCGACTTCGGCACGGCCGTGATCACCGGGATCGCTGCCGCGTTCGCCGCGTTCTTCAGTGCCCTTCCCTCGATCCTCGGGGCCATCCTCCTCCTCATCGTCGGCTGGATCATCGCCGGGGCCATCGGGGGCCTCGTCGCGAAGGCCCTCCGAGCGATCCACTTCGACCAGGTGGCCGCCCGCGCCGGGGTGACGACCTTCCTCGCGCGCGCGCAGGTGCGCGCCGACCCGGCGGGGGTGGTCGGCGGGACCGTCACGTGGTACGTCCGGCTCGTCTTCGTGCTGCTCGCGGCGAACGCGGTCGGGCTCACGGCCCTCAGCACGGTCGTGAACGGGATCCTTGCGTTCATCCCGAACCTGCTCGTGGCCGTGTTCATCCTCGGCGCGTTCTCGTGGCTCGCGGGCCTCACCCGCAACGTCGTGCGCGGCGCGCTCGGCGACAGCTCGCTGCCGAACGCCGATGCGATCGCGGCGATCGCCTACGCGGCGGTGTTCGCCTTCGGCGTCGTCGCCGCGGCGGACCAGGTCGGCGTGGCCTCGACCCTGATCAACACCCTCTTCATGGGCGTCGTCGCCGCGCTCGCGCTCGCCTTCGGGCTCGCCTTCGGTCTCGGCGGCCGTGACGAGGCCGCCCAGATCTGGAGGGACTGGCGCGGGCACGCGAGCAAGGCCATGCAGTCCAGCGGCGGCGTGACGGAGCGCCTCGCGCCCGTCGCCAGCGGCGACGGCGTCGCCAGAGCTGACGCGGGGGACCGTCTGCGTCGCGAGGAGCTCGCCCGGCGGGGTTAGCGGGCGACGAGCGAGAGCGTCGTCGGATCGGGCGTGATGTTGCGTCCCGCCCGGTCCACGACGTTCGCGATACGCAGCTCGTACGTCCGGCCGGCGACGAGCGCGCCCGCGCGCAGCGCGAGGCGGACGGTCCGGCAGCCGCCGTCGAGGCAGCTGATCGCGCTCACCGGCGTGGTGCTGCCGTCGAGGCGGTAGTTCGCCGCCATGGTCACGCCGGACCCTTCACCGATGAGGAGCATCGGCTCGCTGAACGAGACGGTGATCGCGTCGCCGCTCGACTCCGCCCGGAGGACCCGCGGTCGGCCCTCATCGGCGATGGTCACCCGGGCGGTCGTCCCGGCGGCGATGACGTCGCCGTCCCGGTCCTGGACGCCGCTGATGGCGATGGTGAAGGTGCCCGCGGCGGCGGCCGCGGAGAGCTGGAA
>DASSPF010000121.1:0-2229 GCA_035699805.1 Candidatus Limnocylindria bacterium
TTCGGGATGTCGATCCAGCCAAAGCGCGGCGTGTAGCCGTCGGCGCCGAAGAACACCACGTGGCGCGCGCCCTTGGCGATGGGCTCCAGGGCGAAGGTCCCGTCGCTGCCCGTATCCGCGTAGGTGAGCACGAGGCTGTCCGGGTCGTCGGTGTCCAGGACGTCCTCCTCGGTGACGCCCTCCTTCATGACGATGAAGCGGGCTCCGGCGATGGGCCGCTTGGTGTCCGCGTCCACGATGCTGCCGCTCACGACGATGGACGTGCTCGTCGCCGTACCGCCGCCCGGCGCGGTGCTGGGACTCGGGCCGGGGGTCGCGGTGGCGCGCGGCGTGCCGCTGGGCGTGGGCCGCGGGGTCGGCGTGAGCCGCGGCGTGGCCGTGGGACCCGAACCGGCCGGGCCGGTGCCCGGGAGCGTGATCGAGGCCGACGGCGGACCCACCGCGGTCCCGGCGAGCGCGACCGCCTGCTCCATGAACGGCTTGGCAAGGTCGATGAAGATCGCCGCAAGGAAGACGTCGCCCGCGGCCTGCTCGCCGGCGGTGCCGACGGGGATGCCGATCTGCTCGCCCCTGTCGTTCACCAGGAGCCCGCCGCTCACTCCCGCACCTGACTTGACGTCGGTCTTGAACGAGTCGGGCTTGCCGTTCTCATCGCGGTCGGCGAACCCGGCGATGGTCCCGGCGGCGCGGGTGATGAATGCGCCGCCCGCCGCGGGATAGCCGATGACGTGCGTCTTGTCGCCCAGCTTCACGCGCTCGGACGTGCCGGTGGGCACGACCGGGAGCGCCAGACGGTCGGGGAGCGTGGTGCCCCGGCCGATGGAGTCGATGATCTTCACCACCGCGACATCCAGCTCGAATGAGCCGGTGATGAGCTGCGCGATGTACGTGGGCGCGGGCGCCTCGCGGGCGTCCTTGGTGGGTCCGATGGCGACGAGGCCCTGCGGGTGGTAGCGCGTGCCCGGCGTGCCGCGACCGCCGACGCGGGGGACGCCAACGCAGTGCCAGTTCGTGAGGATGTAGCCGGCGGGGTGGAAGTTCGTCCCGGAGCACGCCCCGGTGATGCGATTCGACGGGTCGAGGATGTAGATCTGGACCGTGCCGAGCATCGCGCGATCGAGCGCGCCCTCGTCGGAGCCCGCGCTCGCCGCCGGCGCCTGGGTCTGCACCTGGGTGGTGTTGCCCTGCTCGCTCGTGTCGCTCTTCGTCGCGGCGGTGGCCGCCGGGGTCGCGGCGGGCGCGGCCGCACCGCCGCACGCGCTGACGAGGAGGGCGAGCGCGGCGAGGAGCGCGAGCGAACGCGTCATGGCAGCCGCCAGGAGCGGAGGATGTCGTCGTACGTGCTCGAGAGCCGCGGCAGCCGGACGGTGGTGAGATCGCCAAAGCGGTCCGCCGGAGCGACGAAGCTCAACACGTACGTCTTCCCGCCCGACGCCGAAATGGTGTCGATGCCGCGCATGAGCACGGGCGCGGCGTCCGCCTGCGCGACGACGTACGCGTACTCCAGCTGCGCGGCCTCGCGGCCACCGAGCGTGACGCGGCGCGTGGACTCGGTGTGGAAGCCGAGGAGCTGATCGGCGAGCGCCACGGTGCGTGCGCTCGTGGCCGTGGCGATGTCGGCGGTCTCCGCCACCGCCGCGATGCTCACGCGCGCGCCGGCCGGGCCGCTGAAGCGGTCACGCGCCGCCAGGATCGTGCCCGCCTCGCGCGCGTTGCTCCAGGTGGCGGGGTAGGAGAGGGTCATCCCACCGGCCGACGCGCTGCGACCGGCGCCCATGACGCTGTTCTGCAGCAGGATGCCAAGGAGGAGCGCGATCGCCACCGTGAGGAGGACGGTCCACTCCGGCTCCTCGCCGGTGCCGTACCCGGGGAGCGTGAAGCCGCGGCGCGCCGGTGCCGCGGCGCTCATTCGGCCATCCCGGCGAGGGTGCGCTGGTTGAGCGCGCGGATGATGCGGAAGAGCGCGACGAAGGTGCCGCCCGCCAGGAGCGCCGCGCCGACCAGGCCGACCCAGGCGGCGTACCCGGTGGTGCCCATGAGGGGGAGCTCGCGCAGCACCCAGCTGGTGACGCCGTTCAGCGTCGCGGCGAGCGTGATGCCAGCGGGCAGCCAGTACGGGCCCATGCTCTCGAACTTCGCGCGGCCCAGGAAGTAGCCGGTGACGCCGGAGTACGAGGCGTGCGCCAGCGCGCTCACCGCCACGGTGATGGCGCCCACGCCCAGGTCCAC
>DASSPF010000122.1:0-3676 GCA_035699805.1 Candidatus Limnocylindria bacterium
GCCGGTGCGTGTGGTGGACGCGGGCCATCGCAAGGCGCTCGAGCTGCGGGTCGAGGTGCCGGTGGAGGACATGGCCAAGCTCGGTGAGCCAGTGGAGTTCACCAGCGGACCCGCGTCGCGAAGTGACGCACGCACCTCCATTTGGCCCGCCATCCATCCGCGCCTGCTCGAGCTGGTGCGCGCGCACCGCTCCACGCTCATCTTCGTGAACAGCCGTCGGCTCGCGGAGCGCATCGCCGCCGCGGTGAACGAGCTCGCTGGCGAGGAGCTGGCGCACGCCCACCACGGGTCGATCGCGCGCGAGCAGCGTCTGCGCATCGAGGATGACCTGAAGGCCGGCCGCATCAGAGCGCTCGTCGCCACGAGCACGCTCGAGCTCGGCATCGACATGGGCGCGATCGACCTGGTCATCCAGATCGAGACGCCGCCCTCGGTCGCGAGCGGCATGCAGCGGATCGGCCGCGCGGGCCACCAGGTGGACGCGCCGTCCACCGGCGTCATCCTGCCGAAGTACCGCGGCGATCTCCTCGCGTCCGCGGCGCTCACCGAGCGCATGCACGCGTGCGCGGTCGAGGCCAGCCGGTACATCCGCAATCCGCTCGACGTCCTGGCGCAGCACGTCGTCGCCATCGCCGGACGCGATCTCATCACCGTGGACGAGCTCGAGCGTGTCGTCCACGGCGCCGCGCCGTTCGCCGAGCTCCCGCGCGCGCAGCTGGAGAACGTGCTCGACATGCTCTCCGGCCGCTATCCCTCGGACGAGTTCGTCGAGCTGCGTCCGCGCATCGTGTGGGACCGCGTCGCCAGCACGATCCGCGCGCGTGAGGGCGCGGCGCGCATCGCGCTCACCTCGGGTGGCACCATCCCCGACCGCGGCCTGTACGGCGTGTTCCTCGTGGGGGCCGATCCCGGGAAGGGGCGCGTGGGCGAGCTCGACGAGGAGATGGTGTTCGAGACGCGCGTGGGGGAGACGTTCCTCCTCGGCGCGTCCACCTGGCGGGTGGAGGAGATCACCCACGACCGCGTGCTCGTCTCGCCGGCACCGGGTGTCCCCGGGAAGATGCCGTTCTGGAAGGGCGAGGCGGCGAACCGGCCGCTCGAGTTCGGCCGCGCCATCGGCGCGCTCACGCGCTCGCTCCGCGCCATGGATCCCGAGGGCGCGACGGCGCGCCTGCGCGACCAGCACGATCTCGACGAGCGCGCGGCGCGCAACCTCCTCGACTACCTGCGCGACCAGCACGCCGCGGCCGGTGCCGTCCCCGATGACCGCACCATCCTGGTCGAGCGCTACCTCGACGAGGTCGGCGACTGGCGGGTCTGCGTCCTCACCCCGTTCGGCGGGAAGGTGCACGCGCCGTGGGCCATGGCCATCGGTGCGATGGTGCGCGACCACAGCGACCTGGAGATCGACGTGCTGTGGACCGACGACGGCATCGTCGCGCGGTTCCCCACGGCCGAGAAGGCGCCCGGCGCCGACGTCGTCATCCCCGATCCGGATCGCGCCGAGGCCCTGGTCATCGATCGTCTGGGCCAGACGCCGCTCTTCGCCGCGCGCTTCCGCGAGGCGGCCGCGCGCGCGCTGCTCCTGCCGCGCCGCTATCCCGGCCAGCGCTCGCCCCTCTGGCACCAGCGCCGCCGCGCCGGTGAGCTGCTCCAGGTGGCCTCGCGCTTCTCGTCGTTCCCGATGATCCTCGAGGCGTACCGCGAGTGCCTCCAGGACGTGTTCGACATGCCCGCGCTGCTCGAGGTGCTGCGGCAGATCCGCTCGCGCGACATCCGCGTCGTCACCGTGGATTCGCGCACGCCGTCGCCGTTCGCCGCCGCGCTCCTCTTCAGCTACGTGGGCAACTTCATCTACGAGGGCGACGCGCCGCTCGCCGAGCGCCGCGCGCAGGCGCTCACCGTGGACCCGCTCCAGCTTCGGCAGCTGCTGGGCGAAGCGGAGCTGCGCGAGCTCCTCGACCCGGGCGCGCTCGCCGATCTCGAGCTCCAGCTCCAGCACCTCGATCCCGACCGCCAGGCGAAGCACCCCGACGCGGTGCACGACCTCCTGCTGCGCCTGGGCGATCTCACGCGCGACGAGGTCGCGGCGCGGGCGGTCGCAGGCGCGCACGTGGACGAGTGGCTCGCGGATCTCGAGCGCGAGCGGCGCGTCATCCGCGTGCCGGTGGGCGGCGAGACACGCCTCATCGCCGCCGAGGACGCGGCGAAGTATCGCGACGCGCTCGGGGTCGTCCTCCCGCAGGGTCTGCCCGATGCGTTCCTCGTGAGCGACGCGCGTCCGCTGCAGGCGCTCGCGCGCCGCTGGGCGCGCACGCACGGCCCGTTCACCGCCGCCGATCTCGCGCGGCGCCTGGGTGTGGGCCACGCGCCCGTGACCGCGGCGCTCGCGGACCTCGCCGCGGCCGGGGCGGTGGTCGAGGGCGAGTTCCGGCCGGGCGGCCGAGGCACCGAGTGGATCGACAGCGGCGTGCTGCGCACGCTGCGACAGCGGTCGCTCGCGCGTCTACGCCGGGAGATCGAGCCGGTGGAGCAGAGCGCGCTCGCGCGCTTCGCCATCGCGTGGCACGGCGTGGACACGCCGCGATCGGGTGAGGCCGCGCTCGTCGACGCGATCGCGCAGCTCGAGGGCGCCGCCGTGCCGGCGTCGGACCTCGAGGCGCGCATCCTGCCCGCACGCGTCGCCGGATATGCGGAGAGCGACCTGGACGCGCTCCTCGCGTCTGGCGCGGCGCTCTGGGTCGGCGCAGGTGCGCTCGGTCCGCGCGACGGGCGCGTCGCGCTCTACCCCGCCGAACACGCCGCGCTCGTGCCGCCACCGCAGAAGGAGCGCGACGGTGCGACGCACCAGCGCATCCGTGAGGCGCTGCGCCAGCGCGGGGCGATCTTCTTCCCGCAGCTCCTGTCGGCGCTCGGCGGCGGCTTCGCGCCGGAGGTGAGGGACGCCCTCTGGGATCTGGTGTGGAGCGGCGAGGTGACCAACGACAGCCTGCATCCGGTGCGCGCGGTCCTTCGCCCGCCGGTCGCCCGTCACGCGCGCCGCCGCGGACCGGTGCAGCGCGGGCTCGCCCCCGAGCTCGCCGGGCGGTGGTCGCTGGTGTCGTCGTACCGCGACGCCTCGCTTACGCCCACCGAGCGTCTTGCTGCGCGCGTGCGGCAGCTCCTCGATCGCCACGGGGTCATCACGCGCGAGGTCGTGCAGAACGAGGAGATCGAGGGCGGCTTCACCGCGGTGTACGGCGTGCTGCGGGCGATGGAGGAGGCCGGTCGTGTGCGCCGCGGCTACTTCGTCGCGGGGCGCGGCGCCGCGCAATTCGCGCTTCCCGGCGCGGTCGATCGCCTGCGCGCGCTCCGCGAGCCCGACCCGGATGTCGCACAGGTGGTCACCATCGCGGCGACCGATCCCGCGAACCCGTACGGCGCCGCGCTCGGATGGCCAAACAACGGAACCAGTAGTTCCGAAGGACGACCGGTCGACGAGCGCGCGTCATCCGATGAGCACGGTCCGTCCGACGAGCGCGCGCTCCGCCGTCCTATGCGCACCGCCGGTGCGCTCGTCGTGCTCATCGATGGCGTCCTCGCGGCGTGGCTGGCGCGCGACCGTCCGTCGTCGTCCGGGTCGCGTGCGGTGCCGTGGGGTGAGCGCACGCTCCTCACGTTCGTCCCCGAGGAGCCC
>DASSPF010000123.1:0-2057 GCA_035699805.1 Candidatus Limnocylindria bacterium
CGCTGCACCTCGGGCTCGCCGTGCTGGAGCGCCTCGAGCGCGGCGTACTGCGCCGCGGTGGGCACGCACATCACCGTGTACTGGTGGATCTTCATCATCTGCTCGATCACCTCGGCCGGCGCGCAGGCGTAGCCCACACGCCATCCGGTCATCGCGTACGACTTGGAGAAGCCCGCCAGATAGACGGTCCGTTCCTTCATCGCCGGGAGCGACGCGATGGAGTGGTGCGTGACGCCGTAGACCAGCCGGTCGTAGATCTCGTCGGCGTACACGATGAGGTCGTGCTCCTGCGCGAGTCGCGCGATGCCGGCGACGTCGGCCTCGGTGAGCACCGCGCCGGTAGGGTTGTTCGGGAAGCCGAGCAGGATCGCACGAGTCCGCGGCGTGATCGCCGCCGCCACCGCCTCGGGGGTGAGGCGGAAGTCGTCGGCCTCCGCAGTGGCCACGGGGACCGGCACGCCGCCGGCGAGCACGATCGCGGGCACGTACGCCACGTACGACGGGTCGGCGACGATCACCTCGTCGCCCTCGTCGAGCGTCGCCCGCAGGGCGAGATCGACCGCCTCGGACACACCGACGGTCACGATGACCTCGCGGTCGGGGTCGTAGCGGACGCCGCGGAGCTTCGCGGTGTGAGCGACGATCGCCTCGCGCAGCGGCTTGATGCCGTAGTTCGAGGTGTACTTCGTCTTGCCGTCCTTGATCGAGCGCACCGCGGCCTCGCGGAAGCGCTCTGGCGTGATGAAGTCGGGCTCCCCCACGCCAAGGGAGATCGCGCCCTCCACCCCCGCGATGAGGTCGAAGAAGCGGCGGATGCCGCTCGCCGGGATCTTCGAGACGCGGGTGTTCGTGAGCGGTCTGCGCGCGACGCTCGTCATGCCGCCACCTCCGGTCGCCTCTGGCCATGGGTCGTGGCCCGCTCGTACGCCGCGGCCACGCGGAACAGCATCGCCTCCTGGAACGAGTTCGTCATGATCTGCAGGCCGATCGGCAGGCCCTCCGCGGAGTGTCCGCAGGGAAGACTGAGGCCGGGTAGGCCCGCGATGTTGCCGGGCAGCGTGAAGACGTCGTTCAAGTACATCGCGAGCGGGTCGTCCACCTTCTGCCCGATCTTGAACGCGACCGTGGGCGACGTGGGGGTCACGATGGCGTCGCAGCGCTCGAAGGCCCGGTCGAACTCGGCCTTGATGAGCGTGCGCACCTTCTGCGCCTTCACGTAGTACGCGTCGTAATAGCCGGCCGAGAGCGCGTACGTGCCGAGGATCATGCGGCGCTTCACCTCCGCGCCGAAGCCCTCGCCGCGGGTGCGCCGGTACGTGTCGAGCAGGTCGCGCCCCTCCACGCGCCGGCCGAACCGCATGCCGTCGTACCGCGCGAGATTCGAGGACGCCTCCGCCGGCTGGATGATGTAGTAGACCGCGAGCCCGTGGTCGGTGAGCGAGAGCGACACGTCCACCAGCTCCGCGCCCTGACGCTCGTACTCGCGCAGCGCCTCGCGGACCGCACGCTCCACCGCGGGCTCCATGCCATCGATGAAGAACTCCTTCGGCACGCCGATGCGCAGACCGCGCACGCCCTTGTCGAGATCGCGCCGCAGGTCCTCCGCCGCGAGCGGCATGGTCGTGGCGTCGTGCGGGTCCTTCCCGAAGAGCGCCTCACACACCAGCGCGCAGTCCTCCACCGTGTGCGTGAACGGCCCCACCTGGTCGAGCGAGGAGGCGAACGCGACGACGCCGTACCGGCTCACGCGCCCGTAGGTCGGCTTCATCCCGACCACGCCGGTGAGCGCGCCGGGCTGGCGGATGGAGCCGCCGGTGTCGGTCCCGAGCGAGAAGAGCGCCTGCCCCGCCGCGACGGCCACCGCGCTGCCGCCGGACGAGCCGCCCGGCACGCGCGTGGTGTCCCAGGGGTTGCGCACCGGACCGTACGCCGAGTTCTCGTTGGAGGAGCCCATCGCGAACTCGTCGAGGTTCGTCTTGCCGATGGTCACCGCACCCGCCGCGTCGAGCCGCTCGACGACGGTCGCCGAATACGGCGGCACGTAGCCCGCGAGGATC
>DASSPF010000124.1:0-3930 GCA_035699805.1 Candidatus Limnocylindria bacterium
GCCGCTCCAGCACCACACGTGGTCCGTCTGGGGCATCAACGCCGCGCGGCTGCAGCTCACGACGCTGAAGGTGGGGGACACCGGTGCGTGGCCGCCGGGCTTTGACACGCTCGCCGACCACGTCGCCGTCGCGCCGCCGCCACCGTCGCCGTCGCCCGCGCCGATCGCGTTCGAGGCACTCACCGGCGAGGGGAGCCACACGAAGCTTCCGGTGCGCGAGCTCGTCGCCGCGGGCAGCGCGGGGCGTCTGCTCTGGGCGATCGTCGAGACCGGCAGCGTCACGACCGCGGCTGGGCTCGTCCCCCGGACCGAACTCATGCGCAGCGACGACGGCGGCGCGCGCTGGGTGCGCGTCAGCGGTGGCCCGGCGCTGCCGGCCGGCGTCGCGGCATCAGGGGCGACCGTGCTCGCGTCCTCCATCGGCGAGCCGCTGGACGACGGCAAGGGGACGAGCAGCGGCGGCGGTCTCTTCCTCACCCGTGACGGCGGCGTCACGTGGCGGAGAGTGGTCGATGAGGGAGTGCGCCGCGTTCGGACGTTCGAGTACCAGGGCCGCCGTCTCTTCCTCGCCGAGCGGCCGTGGACGACGCGGGGCGCGGCGACGGGGCCGAGCCGCATCCTCGCTTCGCTCGACGGTGAGACATGGCGCGCCATCGGCGAGGTGCCGGGTCCGGCGAGCTTCGCGCTCCTCGACGTGCCGCTCGTGACGTTCGCGAAGAACGTCAGCGCCGACGGCTTCTACCGCGTGGAGGGAGCGGACCTCGCGTCGCTCGCGCTGGTCGCGGTCCCGCGATCGACACAGGCGGGCAGCGGGTCGCTCATCACCGCACCGGGTGGTGTGCTCTGGCACGTCGATCCGAACGCGATCGTCGTCGCGCGCCGCAGCACCGACTCGGGGCGCACCTGGCTGGCGGCCTCCGACGGCCTTGCCGGACGGATCGCCGGTCTCTTCGTGCTGCGCGACCGCGTCTACGCCGTCGGCGACGGTGCGTACGTGTGGGACGGCTCACGCTGGACCGTCGTGGCGATGCGCGGCAGCAAGACGCAGGCGGTCTTCCCGGTGGGTGATGCCGTCATCATCCAGGCGCTGCCGGGCCATCTCGAGCGCTCGCGCTGAGGATCAGGCTGCGCGCGCTGACCCGATGCTGAGGATCAGGCCTTCTCCAGCAGCCCCCGGTTGTGGACGTACAGCGCGGCCTGGGTGCGGTCGGTGAGCTGGAGCTTGCTGAAGATGTTGGAGATGTGCGTCTTCACGGTGCGCTCGCTGATGCCGAGCTCGGTGCCGATCTCCTTGTTCGCGCGCCCGCTCGCGACGAGCTTGAGCACCTCGCGCTCGCGCGGGGTGAGGTCGCTGTACCCCTGATCCTTGTCCGCGGGCGTCACCCCGCCGCCACGGAGGCGACCGAACTCGTCGAGCACGCGGCGCGCGACCGAGGGGTAGATGAGCGAGAAGCCATCGGCCACGGTGCGGATGGCGTTGGTGAGCTGCTGGCCGCTCACCTCCTTCAGGAGGTAGCCCGACGCGCCGGCGCGGATGGATGAGAAGACGAGGTTGTCCTCGTCGTAGTTGGTGAGCACGATGACGCGGGACGAGGGCACCGAGTTGCGCACGCGCCGCGTGGCGGTGACGCCGTCCCAGTCGCCCATGTTGATGTCCATGAGGATCACGTCGGGGAGGAGCTCCTGCGCCGACTCGAGCGCCTGATGACCGTCGGCGGCATCGCCCACCACCTCGATGTCGTCCTCGCTCTCCAGGATCGAGCGCAGGCCGGAGCGGACGACCGCGTGATCGTCGGCGATGAGCACGCGGATCTTGCGCTTCTCGGTCATCGCCCGAACAGCCGACCGAGGAATCCGCTGCGCTCGCTGGTGTCGTGGTCCTCGACGCCGGGCTGCTCGTCCACGTCCTCGATCGGTCCGCTCGCCGCGCCGACGGTGCTGAGGTTGGTGTACGGGATGCTCGCGCGCACGATGGTGCCGTGGCCGGGCTCGCTGCGCACCACCAGCTGCCCGCCGGCGGCCTCGGCGCGCTCGCGCATGCCGACCACGCCGAAGTGCCCGCGCCCCTCGGCACTGGAGAACGTCGCGTCCACGTCGAAGCCCTTCCCGTCGTCCTCGATGGTCACGACGACGCCCTCGGGACCGTACAGCAGCGCGACCTTGGCCTTGGAGGCGCCGGCGTGCTGTGCCACGTTTCGGAGGGCCTCGCCGACGATGCGGATGACCGCGCGCTCCACGATGGGCTCGAGCTCGCGCTGCGGTCCGTGCTCCTCCATGTCCACATGGAGCCCGGTCTGGCGCCGCAGATCGTCCACCAGGCGGCCGAGAGTCACCGGGAGGTTCAGCGCGCCGGTCTCGCTCTGCCGCAGCGCGGCCATGTACTGCCGGACGTCGGCGAGCGTGGCGCGCGCGTCGCGCGAGGCCTTCTGCAGCTGCGGACCGAGCAGGCTGGGATCCTTCTCGAAGGCGCGCTGGCAGCCCTCCAGCGCGAGGACCACGCCGGTGAGCTCCTGTGCGAGGCCGTCGTGGATCTCTTGCGCGATGCGGCGCCGCTCGGTGAACACGCCGCGGTCCACCACGTCCTGCGCCGATGACTTCTGCAGCATCGCCACGATGTAGTCGGCGACGGTCTCGCTGAAGTCGCGCTCGGCGTCGGTGTACGGCGTGGTCGCGCGTGAGGTGACGAGCACGCCGTGCGCGCCGATGGGGGCCAGCAGGAACTGGGTCGAGCCGGGGTGCGCCCACGCCGGCCGGTCCTGCGACACGCCGAGCTGCTGGCGGGCGGACTTCTTCTCGCGCAGCACGGTCGCGAGCGTCGTGTCGGATTCGTCGGTCTGGATCTCGGCGCCGAGCTCCGCGTCGTGGCCGGTCACCGCACGCAGACGCAGCCGGTCGTTCTCCAGCTGCCAGATGGACACGGCGTCGTGGCGCAGCGTGCCCGCGAGCATGGCCGCCGCGCCGGCGATGTCGTTCTGCGGATCGGTGCCCAGCGTCGCGAAGCGGGAGAGCTCGTACAGCACGATCGCCTGCTGGCGATCGTCTTCCGCGCGCTGGAGCTCGTCGGCGGTGGCGTACGCGCCGGCGATGTCCTGCGCGAGGAGCGTGAGCGAGTCGAGCTGCGCCTGGCTGTAGCGCGACTGCGGCGCGCGGTGCTTCACGTTGATCACGCCGATGACCCGATCGGCCACACGGAGCGGCGCGATCATCGACTCGCTCGCGTTCGGGTCGCTCCCGCCCGCCACCGGGCCGCGCAGGAGGAGCGGCTGGCCGCTCTTCGCGACGCCGCCGCTGATGCCCTCGCCCACGGTCTTGCGCTCGCGCCGGGCGTCCTCGGTGAGGCCGCGCGCGCTGCGGATCGCGAGCGTGCCCCGTTCGTCGATGAGCATGATCGAGACCCCGTCCGCGCCGAAGACCTCGGCCACCTGATCGCGGGCCCGGTCCAGCAGCGCCGCGGGATCGTGCTGGCGGAGCGCCCGCTGGAGCTCGCGCGCGGCGCGCAGCCGGCCCTCGGCATCCTGCATCTGGCGCTGCGCGCGCCAGGCCACGTTCGCGTCGGCGAGATCGATGGCGACCAGGTCCGCGGCGCGCGTGAGCGCGGGGACGTCATCGTCGACGAGCGGCCGTGCGGCCAGGCCCACGAGCGCGCCGACGATCTGGTCCTTCCACACGATCGGCACCGCCGCGAGCGAGCCGGCGCTCCGTCCGTCGGCGAGGAGTATCCCCGCCGCGCCGAGCTGCCCGGGAGCGCGCTGCGCGAGCACGTTGGCGATCGTCGCCGCGGCGGGTGTTGCCGACCACATCGTCGCGGGGAGGTTGTGCGCGGCGTAGGTGGTGAGCGCGCCCGGGCCTCCGGCATCGGCCTGCGCCGGCAGCACGATGGCGAGGCCGTCCATGCGCACCAGGGGTGCCAGGTGCGAGAGCCGGGTCGGC
>DASSPF010000125.1:0-49365 GCA_035699805.1 Candidatus Limnocylindria bacterium
CTCGTGACGCGTCGAGTCCGCCCGCGCGTACACGTCGATGAGCCGTTCGATCTCGAAGCCGCTCGCGCGGAGCAGGTCGATCCAGGCCGCGTGTGAGAGGTGGTACTCGACACCGATCTCGTCCGGCCACTCGTTGCGATACAGATCGTTCAGCGGCCGCTCCAGGTGCTCGGTGATGTCGCCGGTGTCGGGAGAGCAGAGGATGGCGATGAGCGAGTTGGTCATGAAGACGAGGCGGCCCCCGGGCCGCAGCAGGCGTGCCGCCTCGGGCACCCACAGCTGCGGATCGGCCCACAGCGACGCGCCGTACTCGGAGAACGCCAGGTCGAAGGACGCGTCGGACAGCGGCACGCGCTCACCCGGAGCCTCCACCAGTGGGAAGCGGATGCCGGTCTCGTCCTGGAGGCGACGAGCGGTCGCGAGCTGCGCCGGCGTGGGATCCACCGCCACGACGCGCGCGCCAAGCCTCGCGAGGATCGCCGCGAAGTACGCCGTGCCGCAGCCCAGCTCGACCACATCCAGACCACGTACGTCGCCGAGCGGCGACCCGAGGTCCGCCTCCGGTATTCCGAAGATGCCCCACGTCGGTGCGGGCCGCGCCCAGGCCTCCGCCGCGCGTGCGTCGAGGGCCTCGCGGTTGTTCTTGGTCCACTGCTCGACGTTGCGCGCGATCGACGAAGAGTCCTCGACCGACATCGCTACGAGGGTAGGCGCAGGCCCGCGAGCTCGCGTGTCCCACGCGCCCACTCGGCCCCGGTCATCGTGCGCTTGCCTGCCGGACGGACCTCCTCGAGACGCAGCCACCCGGCGCCGGCGGCCACGTGGGGCACGCCATCACGCAGGCGCACCATCCCGTGCTCGTCCGGCGTCCCGCCGGTCACCGCCGCCGCGCTCACGACGAGACGTTGCCCGCGGACGGTCGTGAACGCGCCGGGGTCCGGCGTGCACGCGCGCACTCGCCGCGCGAGCTCTTCGGCCGGCCGCGCGAAGTCGAGCGCGCCATCGGCGCTCGTCATCTTCGGCGCGTAGGTCGCGGCGGCCGCGTCCTGCGGGCTGCCGGGGAGGGCGCCGGCGAGGTACCGCGGCAGCTCACGCTCGAGGAGCGCGGCGCCGAGCAGCGCCAGCCGCGCGGTGAGCGCTCCGGCGTCCTCGGTCTCGCCGATCGGCGTGCGCTCCTGCGCCAGGATCGGCCCGGCGTCGAGCTCGGCCGTGCCCTCCATGAGCGTCACGCCGGTCTCCGCGTCGCCGGTGAGGATCGCGCGCGGCACCGGCGCGGCGCCGCGCCAGCGCGGCAGGAGACTGGCGTGCACGTTCACCGCGCGCCCGCCCACCAGGTCGAGCAGTGCGCGCGGGATGAGGTTCCCATACGCCGCCCAAACAAGGAGATCCGGTCGCAGCGATCGCACCGCTTCGACGGCGGACCGGTCGAGCCGTCCCGGCTGCAGCACCGTCAGGCCCAGCGCGAGCGCGCGCTCCTTCACCGGAGGCACCGCGATCCGGCCGCGATCGCCGGGACGGTCCGGCTGGGTCACGGCGATCGCGATCTCGACCGCGCCACGCTGGGCGAGACGAGCGAGCGCATCGAGCGACGGCACGGCGAAGAGCGGCGTGCCGAGGAATACGACCCGCGCGCTCACGCGGTCTCCCGCTCGCTCTCCTCTTCGTCGGGCTCCACCGGGTGCAGATCGGCCCGCGAGCGCAGGCGGTCCACGTACAGCATCCCGTTCAGGTGATCGGTCTCATGGAGCATGCACTGCGCGCCGAATTCCTCGCCCTCCACCATGAACCGCTTCCCGCCCAGGTCCACGGCGGCCAGCTTCGCGGCGACCGGACGCTCGAGCATGCCGTACAGACCGCGCACCGAGAGGCACCCCTCGGAGGTCTCCTCGATCGCGTCGCTCACCCACTCGATCTCGGGCTCGAGGACCACCAGGCCGGCCTCGTCCACGTCGAGGATCGCGATCCGCAGCGGAACGCCGATCTGCGGCGCGGCGATGCCGATGCCACGCGCGACGACCATCGACGCGAACATCCGCGACACGAGCGTCTCGAGCTCGGGGCGCGGCAGGCGCGGCCGCTTCGCCGGCGCGTGCAGCACGGGGTCGCCGATCTGGCGGATATCCACGGCGTTGCGCGCGAGGAACTCCGGCGCCGTCCACTTGGCGCGACGGCCCGGATCGATGCGCCACGGCGTGCCCTTGATCACCCGTAGACGCGGCGGCGGTGGCGGCGCCTTCTCGGCCTCGTCGCTCATCGGTCCAGTGTGAGCGACGAGCGATCCAGTCGCGAGGAGCGAGCTCGACGAGCGGTGTCGAGGCGGCGAGCTGCAGGCCGCCCGCAGGGCGGGCCGAAGCGAGCGCGAAGCATCAGAGAAGTGTCACGGGGTCCACGTCGACCGTCCACTCGCCCCGCGGCGGAACGCGGTCGAGCACGCGCCGCGGGTCGGGACCGCGCAGGACGATCTGCATGTGGAACGAGCCGGCGCGCTTGGCCGCGAACGCGGGCGCGGGTCCGTACACATCGGCGTCCGCGCCGGCCGCGGCGCGCAGCTCGGCGGCGTACCCCGCGGCGCGCTCGGCCACCGTTTCCTGGCGCTTCGCCTGCGTCTGGAGCACGAGGAGCCGTCCGAACGGTGGATAACCGAAGCGCGCCCGTCCGGCGAGCTCGGCCTCGGCGAACGTGGTGTAGTCGTGCGCCGCCGCCGCGCGGATGGCGTAGTGATCGGGGAGATACGTCTGCACGATGCCGTGACCGCCGGCCGCGCCGCGGCCGGAGCGGCCGAGCACCTGCGTGAGCAGCTGGAAGGTCCGCTCGGCCGAGGTGTAGTCGGGCAGATTGAGGATCGTGTCGGCGTTCACCACGCCGACGAGCGCGACACCCGGCAGGTCGAAGCCCTTCGCGACCATCTGCGTGCCGACGATCACCTGGGCGCGGCCGGTGCGCATGCGCTCGAACAGCGCGGCGTGCGAGCCCTTCGCCCGCGTGGCGTCGCGATCGAGCCGCAGGATCGCGGCACCCGGCACCGCGTCGCGCACCTCCTCCTCGACGCGCTGCGTGCCCACACCCAGATGACGGATGCGCGGTCCACCGCACGCGGGACACGACGCGGGCGGCGCGGAGCGTCGACCGCAGCGATGGCACACCAGTGAACCGTCGAGGTGATACGCGAACGGGATCTCGCAGGCCGGGCAGGCCACCACGAATCCGCAGTCGCGGCAGAGCACGACGGTCGCGAAGCCGCGGCGGTTGAGGTAGAGGATCGCCTGATCGCCCTTGGCCACGGTGCGCTGGAGCGCCAGGCGCAGCGCGCGCGACAGCGTGCCACGGTTCCCCGCGCGCAGCTCAAGGCGCAGATCGACGATGGTCGTCTTCGGGAGCGCGAGATCGCTCACCCGCTCCGGAAGCGCAAGACGGCGGAGGGCGCCGGTACGCGCGGCGTGGAAGGTCGTCACGCGCGGCGTCGCGCTCCCCAGGACCACCACCGCGCCGGCAAGGCGGCCGAGCGCGAGCGCCGTGTCGACCGCGTGATAGCGCGGCGCGCTCTCCTGCTTGTACGAGGGCTCCTGCTCCTCATCCACCACCACGAGGCCCGGATGCGCGAGCGGCGCGAACAGCGCCGAGCGGGAGCCCACCACGACATCGGCGACCCCGTCGAGCACCCGGCGCCACTCGTCGTACCGCTCGCCCGCTGAGAGCGCCGAGTGGAGCAGGGCGACCCGCTCGCCGAACCGCGCGACGAACCGCGCGACGACCTGCGCGGTAAGGGCGATCTCCGGAACGAGCACGATCACACCCAGGCCCTGGTCCAGCGCGGCGGCGGCCGCACGCAGGTACACCTCGGTCTTGCCGCTCGCGGTGATGCCGTGGAGCAGGAACGGCGCACCCTGACCGATGCCGCCGATGAGCGCGTCGAGCGCCGCAGCCTGGCCCGCCGTCGCGGTCGCGTCGCGGACCGCGTCCTCCTCGCCCAGCGCGAACTCGACCGGGACGCGCCGCACCGCGCGCGTCCCCTCGCTGGCCAGGTCGCGCTTCGCCAGCGCGCGGGCGGCGATCGCGGAGCCGCCCGCCTCGGCGAGCTCCCGGCCGCTGCGCGCGCCGAGCGCGAGCGCCCGCAGCGTGGCGAGCTGGCGCGCGCCGACCCGCGCGCCGCCCTCGAGCGCCGCACGGCCCGCGGGGGTGAGCGCGAAGAGCGGCTCGCTGCGCTCGCCCTTCGCCGGCGGGAGGGCGCTCCGCGCGCGCGCTGCGAGCGCGGGCGGGAGCATCGCGCGGATGGCGTCGGCCACGCCGCAGCGGTACTCCTGGGCGATCCACGCGGCGAGCGCGAGCTGATGCGCACGCAGGAGCGGGAGCGGGTGGACGAGCGCGTCGATGGAGCGGAGCGTGCCCTCGTACGGCACGTCCAGCGCGGTCACCACGCCGGCGACCGAGCGCGGGCCGAAGCCGACGCGCACCAGATGCCCGGGCGCGAGGGCGAGACCCTCGGGGACGGCGTAGGTGAACGTGCGAGCGGGGCCGCGGAGGCCGGCGAACACCGCGACCTGCGCGGTGCGGGTCATAGCTCGTAGTGACGCGGCCGCGTGATCTCTTTCCGGATGATGTCGGCCACCTGCGAGACCGTCTGGTCGATCATCCCGTCCTCGTTCACGACCACGTAGTCGTACTCAGGCGCCGCCGCCATCTCGATCTCGGCGTTGCGCAGCCGCACCGCGAGCTGCTCAGCGGTCTCGGTCCCGCGCGCGACCAGGCGCTGTTTCAGCGCGTCGACCGAGGGCGGCATGATGAAGATGGTCAGCACCTCGGGCAGCTGCGACTTGATCTTGCGCATCCCCTGCGGGTCCGGCGCGACGATGACGATCCGGTGGTCACGCAGCGTGTCCGCCAGGACGTCGCGCCGCACGCCCTTGAATTCTCCGTGCACGATGGACCACTCCAGGAAGTTCCCGGCCTCGATCTCCTCCCGGAACTTCTCCGGGGAGTAGAAGTAGTAGTCCCTCCCGTTGACTTCGTTCGGACGCGGCTTGCGGCTTGTCGCCGTCACGTAGACGACCGCGTCGTCCAGCTTGCGCACGAGGCGCTCGATGACCGTGTTCTTCCCGCCACCCGACGGCGCCGAGATGATGACGAGGAGCCCGCGCCCGTCGATCGCGGTCACTCGACCTCCGCGAAGAGCGCCGCGCTGGCCGCCGGCTCGCCCAGTGATGCGAGATGGGCCCGCAGGTCGTCGGCCAGCGGCGCGGTGAAGGTGCGCTCGCCGCCGTGCGGCAGGCGGACGGTGAGACGCCAGGCGTGCAGGAACTGCCGCGCCAGGCCGCTCGTGTCACCGCGCCGTCCGTACACCGGGTCGCCAACGATAGGGAAATGCGCGTACGCGAGGTGGACACGGATCTGGTGGGTGCGCCCGGTCACCGGACGCACGTGCAGGAGCGCGAAGCGCGCGCTCCCGGCGTCCCACGCGGCGATGCGCTTGAACCTGGTCGTCGCCTCGCGGCCGCCGGCGCGCACCACCATCCGCCGGCGGTCCTCGGTGTCGCGCTGGAGCGGCGCCTCGACCACCGTCTCGGTCTCCCCGGGGTCGCCCCACACCAGCGCGAGGTACTCCTTGGCGAAGCGCTGCTGCTGGAGCTGCCGCGAGAGCGCGAGCTGGGCCACGTCGGTCTTGGCCACGATCATCACGCCGCTGGTGTCCTTGTCCAGGCGATGCACGATGCCGGGGCGCCCCGACTCGCGGCCGGTCCGAGCGCTCACCCGACCGAGGACGGCATTCACGAGGGTCCCGGTCTTGTGCCCGTGCGCGGGATGCACCACCAGGCCGGCCGGCTTGTTCACCACGATGACGTCCTCGTCCTCGTACAGGACGTCGATGGCGATGTCCTCAGCGCGCAGGAGGACGTCGGGCTCGAGCGCCGGCACGTCGACGACCAGCTCCTGCCCGGCGCGCACCTTGTACGCGGGTTCCACCGGCTCGCCGTCGACACGCACGTGACCCTCGCGCGCCAGGCGCTGGATGGCGCTGCGCGACAACAGGCTATGAGCGGCGAGGAACCGGTCCACCCGCAGACCGCTCGCGTCGACGCGGAGCGTGATCTGCTGGGCGTCGGCGCTCATGCGGGCGCCGCGGTCTTCCGCTCTTCTCGCCAGAGCAGGAACGTCACCAGACCGATGCCGACGACGATCGACGAGTCGGCGACGTTGAAGGCCCAGAAGCGCCAGCCACCGGGGATGCCCACGTCGACGAAATCCACGACGTAGCCCTGACCGACCCGATCGACGAGATTGCCGAGCGCCCCGCCGAGCTGCATGCCGAGCGTCCCGGCGATGAGCGCCGAGCTCGCCGCCATCTGGCGGTAGTAATAAAGGATGGCCATCACCGCGAAGACCGAGAGGATCGAGAGCAGCGTCGTGCGCTCGGGAAGGAGACCGAAGGCGGCGCCGGTGTTCTGCGCGTGGATGATGCGCACGTAGTCGCCCACCACTGGTCGAGCGTCGTACAGCTCGATGTTGCGCTCGATCCACATCTTGGTGACGCGGTCGAGCGCAAAGACCACAGCAGCGACGCCAAGGACCAGCAGGATGCGCCGCGGCGCCACCTAGGTGACCATGCCTCCGTCGATCTGCAGGACCTGGCCGGTGATGTACGACGCCTCATCGGAGACGAGGAAGGCGATGGCGTTCGCCACGTCCTCCACCGTACCGAAGCGCCCGAGCGGGATCTGCTTGAGGATCGTCTCCTGCATCTGATCGAGCAGCGCGTTCGTCAGATCGGTGGGGACGAAGCCCGGGGCGACAGCGTTCGCCGTGATGTTCCGGCTCGCCATCTCCCGAGCGATGGTCTTGGTGAAGCCGATGAGGCCGGCCTTGGCCGAGGCGTAGTTCGCCTGGCCGGCGTTGCCCGCCACGCCGGCCACCGACGAGACGTTCACGATGCGCCCGAAGCGCTGCTTCATCATCGGCCGCATGGCTGCGCGCGTGATGAGGAACGCGCCGCGCAGATTCAGGTCCATCACCGTGTCCCACTGCTCGGGCGTCATGCGGATGAGCAGGTCGTCACGCGTCGTGCCGGCATTGTTCACGAGGATCTCGAGCTTCCCGCCGCCGAAGGCGATCGCCTCCTTCACCACGCGATCCGCATCGGCTTCGACGGAGACGTCGCCCTGGATCGCCACTGCCTGGGACCCGGCGTCCTCGACCAGGCGCTTCGCCTCGGCCGCGGCGTCGGCGTTGCCCTTGAAGTTGATCGCCACCTTTGCCCCGTCACGCGCGAGGCGCACCGCCGTGGCGCGGCCGATGCCGCGAGCCCCGCCCGTCACGAGAGCCGTCTTTCCCTTGAGGTCGCTCATCACGACAGGCTACGGGACATCAACGACCGACGGCGGCCGCGGGACCGAGGGTCCCCGCGCGCGAGGGGTCCCCGTCGCGCCCAGCGACGGGGTTTCGCGCGTAGAGAGGGTTTCGGGCCCGCGGCCGCCGTCGGGAGGTGGGGCCGCCCAAAGACCTACCCCTTGGTGAAGATGAGCGAGGCATTGTGGCCGCCGAACCCCATCGAGTTGGAGAGGGCGGTCCTGATCGCCTTCGCGCGCGCCTGGTTCGGGACGTAGTCGAGGTCCAGCGCGGGGTCGGGGGTCGTGTAGTTGATCGTGGGCGGGATGCAGCCCTCGCGGAGGGCGAGCAGGCACGCGATGGCCTCGAACGAGCCTGCCGCACCGAGAAGATGCCCGCTCATCGACTTCGTCGACGAGACGAGCAGCTTGTGGGCATGCTCGCCGAAGACCTGCTTGATGGCCGCGGTCTCCTCGCGGTCGTTCGGCTGGGTCGAGGTCCCATGGGCGTTGATGTAGTCGATGTCGGTCGGCGCCAGGCCGGCCTCCTCCAGCGCCATGCGCATGGCCCGCGCGTTGCCCTCGCCCTCGGGGGACGGCGAGGTGATGTGGTACGCGTCGGCGGTCGCGCCGTAGCCAACGAGCTCGCCGTAGATGCGTGCTCCGCGCTTCAGCGCGTGCTCGCGCTCCTCGAGGATGACGACCGCGGAGCCCTCGGACAGGACAAAGCCGTCCCGCCCCTTGTCGAAGGGACGCGACGCGCGCTCGGGATCGTCGTTGCGTCGACTCATCGCGTGCATCGTCGAGAACGCGCCGATGGCGAGGGGCAGCACGGCAGCCTCGGAGCCGCCGGTGACCATGATGTCGGCCTGGCCGCGGCGGATGATCTCGCCGCTCTCGCCGATGGCGTGGGAGCTCGAGGCGCAGGCGGAGACGTGGGTGAGGCTCGGACCCTTCAGGCCGAACTGCATCGAACACTGCGCCGACGCGGCGTTGGCCATGAGCATCGGCACGAGGAAGGGCGAGAGGCGCGACGGGCCGCGCTCCTCCATGAGGATGACTTCCTTGATGAGCGTCTCGAGGCCGCCGACGCCGGTCGCGATGGCGGTCCCCACCCGCTCTGGGTCGGGGACCGTCTCGAGCTTGGCGTCGGCGAGGGCCTGCGACGCCGCCGCCACCGCGAACTGCGTGAAGCGGTCGGTCCGGCGGGCGTCCTTGCGATCCATGTACTTGGTCGGGTCGAAGTCCCGCACCTCGCCGGCGATCTGTGTCTCGTACGGGGCAGGGTCGAACCGCGTGATGCGCCCGATCCCGCTGCGGCCATGCACCAGCGCGTCCCAGTTGGTGGCCACGTCGTGGCCCAGCGGGGTCACCATGCCCATGCCGGTGACCGCGACACGCCGCTTCATGGGACGGTCGCCGCCGTGGTCTTGCCACGCAGCGCTTCGATGGCCTTCACCAGCGACGCGCGATCGGTGACGTTCACGAGCTTCACGTCGGCGATGCGCTTCACCAGCCCGTTCACCACCGGCCCGCCGCCGAACTCGACGAACGTGCCCGCGCCGCGCTCGACCATGAAGCGCACCGACTTCAGCCACTCGACGCGCGACGAGAGGTGGCGAACGAGCGCATCGGGGATCGCCGAGACACTGGGGTGCGGCAGGCCGCTCACGTTCGCGACGACGGGTACCACGGGCTCGCGGAAGCGCAGGGTGCGCATGAAGGAGCGCAGGTCGTCGCCGATGCGGCCCATCGCGGGGAAGTGGAACGGCGCGGAGATGCGCAGCGGTACCACCTTCTTCGCGCCGCGGCTGGCGAGCGCGGCGGTGACGCGATCGATGCCCTCGGCGTCGCCCGCGATCGTCACCTGGGCGGGGCCGTTGTCGTTCGCGACGACCACGCGGCCCTCCTCTGGGATCGTCGCGCGGATGATCTCTTCGACGTCGGCCGCGCTCATGCCGAGGATCGCGGCCATGCTGCCCTGCGCGCCGCGCGTCGCCGCGAGCTGACCGCGGGCCGCGACGAGACGGAGGGCGTCGGCGAACGGCAGCACACCCGCGATGACCAGGGCGGTGAACTCCCCGAGCGAGTGGCCGGCGACGAACGCGGGACGCATCGGCTCGGGCAGGGCGAGCACGCCGCGTGGCTCGCTTCCGTCGGTGGCGCGCCGGCCGAGGCGCTCGGACACCGACTCCACGAGCGCTTCGAAGAGCGCGATGCTCGTGGTGAGGACGGCCGGCTGCGCGACGGTCGTGTCGTTCAACCGCTCCGCGGGGCCCTCGAAGCAGACCTTCGTCAGCGGGTAGCCGAGCACGCGGTCCGCCTCGTCGAAGACAGCGCGGGCCGCGGGCGAGGAGTCGTAGACCGATCTTCCCATTCCGACCAGCTGCGAACCCTGACCGGGGAACACGAAGGCGAGCGCGTCCATGTGAGGAGACAAGCGTAGCAGCGCGTGCCCGCCTCGGTCGAGCATTGTGTCAGTTTCGGCTACAGTTCTGCTGTAGTGAATACTCGCAGGTACGTGCAGCGGGAGCGGGCCCGGCGCACCGCGCGGACCGCAGGAGCCATCGAGAACGCGGCCCTGCGCGAGGTCGCCCGGAAGGGCTATCCGGATCTGCGGGTGGCGGACGTGGCGCGCCGCGCGCACGTCTCGCCGCGGACGGTATACCTCCACGCCTCCTCCAAGGAGCGGCTGGTGGATCAGGCGCTGCGCCGTCGCGGCGCGGCGCTCATCTCGCGCGTGGAGCGCTGGCGGCCACGCGGGGACACCCCGGAGCAGATCCTCGACGAGATGGTCGCGCTGCACGAGCGCGAATACCGGGGGGAGTCGGCGCTGCTCCTCGAGACGCTCGTCGACGGCGCGCTCCCGCGTCCCGTCGCAGCGCTGCTGCGCGATCTCGACGCCGTGCGTCTTGCGGTGATCGCCCGGACGATGACCGACCTCGCGCATCGCGGCGCGCTGCGCGTCCGCACCCAGGACGCGGTCGCCCTCGCGCACGCCCTGCTCTCCTACCCCACCTGGCGGACCGCGCTCACCGGCCCGGCCCGCCGCCGCGCGCCGCGTCTTGTCGCGAGCGCGCTGCGCAGCGCGGTGCTGTAGGTTCCACCGATGCGCGCGCTGCCCCTCCCGTTCGCGGTGCTGACCGGCGCCGCCTGGCTGGGACAGGCGCTCGTCACCACGACGGGGCCGACGTACTACGCGCCGGTGAACAGCCTCGACTACGCGGCGGTGATCCTGTACACGTCGGGCCTCGTCCTGCTCGCCGCCTCCCTGTGGACCGTCCGAGCGGGCGCGGGTCGCATGAGCGCCGCTTCCGCGAGCACGGCCGCCGGCGCTCTCTTCACTGCGGGCGTGGCGAATCTCTTCGAGGATGGCTTCGGGCTGCCCCTGGGCTGGCTCTACGTCGCGGCGGTGCTCGTCGCGATCGTGGCGCTGCTCGCGCTCTGCGTGTCGCTCGTCCGAGCGGGGTCACATCTGAAGGCGATCCTCGTCGCCGTGACGATCGTCGGGCTCTTCCTGGTCAGCAGCTGGCTCGGCGGCGCCATCCTCGCGGCCACGTGGCTCGCCGTTGGCGTCGCCGCGCATCGCGGCCGCGCTACACCTTCTCTATCTCCAACACCGCCGCCGTACCGTTGAGCTCGCCGCTCCAGGCGTGACCCCGGCCGCTGATGCCGCGCGTCACCGTCGTCGCGAGCACCTCTTCGGCGACCTGGTCACGGAAGCGCTCCAAGACCTCGGCGATCGCGCCGTCATAACGGAGTGCGATGCGATCGGCGATGTCGAGACCGGCCTCTTTGCGCATGTCGTTCAGCTTGTGCGCGAGCTCGCGCGCGAGACCCTCGGCCTCGAGCTCCGGGGTGAGCGTCGTGTCGAGCGCGACGACGAGGCCAGCACCGCGCGCGACGGCATGGCCGGCCACGCCCTCGTGTGAGACGAGCACCTCGCTCGGCGCGAGCTCGTGACCCTCCACGTGGATCGCACCGTCGCGCCGGGTGAAGCGTCCTTCGGCGAGCGCCGCGCGCACCTTGGGCAGATCCTTGCCGAGCTTCGGGCCGAGCGCCTTCAGTTCGGGCTTCACGATCTCCTTCACCAGGCCTTCGGCGTGGTCGCGGACCTCGAGTGTCTTCACGTTCAGCTCGTCACGGACGATCGCGGCGAGGTCCTCCTGGCCGTCGAGCGCGCCCTTGTCGCGATCTCCCTCGTCGAACACCGCCACCAGGCGGGCGAGCGGTGTGCGCACCTTCGTCTTCGCCTGCGAGCGTGCGGCCCGGCCCAGCTCGACCACACGCCGCGCCGCGCTCATGCGGCGCTCGAGGTCGTCGTCGATGCGCTCGGTGCGTGCGGGGTATTCGGTGTGATGGACCGACGCCGGCGCGCCGGCGACGGCGCTCCGCACCAGGTTCTGGTACATCTCCTCCGCCAGGAACGGCATGACCGGCGCGAAGAGGCGCACGAGGGTGGTGAGCGCCTCGTAGAGGGTCTGGTACGCGGCGAGCGAGTCACGCTCGTCGCGCGCCTTCCAGAAACGCGCGCGGTTGCGCCGCACGTACCAGGTCGAAAGGTCGTCCCAGAACGCCTCCATCCGCAGACACGCGGTCTGCGAGTCGTACTGGTCGAGCGCGGCGCGGGAGTCGCGCACGAGGCGATCGAGCGCGGACAGCAGCCAGCGGTCGATGAGCGGCCGCTCGCCAAGGGGCACGGCCGGTGCGGCAGGATCGAAGCGGTCCAGGTTGGCGTAGGTGACGAAGAACGCGTAGGTGTTCCACAGCACCAGGAGCCTGCGCTTCACCTCCGACAGCACGTTGTAGCCGAAGAGCACCTTCTCGCCCGGATCGTGCCGCGCGTAGTACCAGCGGATGATGTCCGCGCCGGCTCGCTCCGCGGCCTGCGGGAAGTCGATGAAGTTGTCGCCGGTCTTGTGGAACTCTTCGCCGTTCTCGTCGTAAACGAACTCGTTCGAGAGCACCGTGTCGTAGGGCGCGCGCCCGGTGAGCACGACGCTGAAGAAGAGCTGCGAGTAGTACCAGAGCCGGATCTGCTCGACGTTCTCGGTGATGAATTCGGCCGGGAACCATTTCTTCCAGTGCTCGCGGTCGTCCAGCCAGCGCAGCGTGGAGAACGGGACGATGCCGGCGTCGAGCCAGACGTCGCCGGTCTCGCGGACGCGCGTGCTGTCCGCCTGGCAGGTCGGACACGCGAGCACCACCCGGTCGAGCCACGGACGATGGAGCTCCTGCAGCTGCTCCAGACCGCGCACGGCGCGCTCGCGCAGCTCCGCTTCGCTGCCCACGATGAAGAAGTGCCCGTTCGCGCAGTTGTAGAACGGGAGCGGCAGACCCCAGTAGCGCTTCCGGCTGATGTTCCAGTCGCCCATGTTGTCCAGCCAGTTCTGCATGCGGTCACCGGTGTGCGCCGGCAGCCAGCGCACCTTTGCGGCGGCCTCCTTCAGCTTCGGCCGCAGCTCGTCCATCGAGATGAACCACTCGTCGCCGACCCGGAAGACGATCTCCTCCTTGCAGCGCCAGCAGATCGGGTACGAGTGCGTGTAGGGGACCTCCCGGAAGAGACGCCCGCGCTTTCGCAGATCGTCCGCGACCTCGTGCGCGACGTCCCGCGCCTCCTTACCCTCCAGCCAGCCGAAGCCGCTGACGAAGTGCGCGTTCTCGTCGATGGGGACGAGGACCGGCAGCTTCTCGGTCTTGGAGAGCGCGAAGTCCTCGGCGCCACAGCCCGGGGCGATGTGGACGATCCCCGTGCCCTCGTCCTCCCCCACCTCGCGCCATTCGATGACGCGGTGCGCCGGTCCCGACGTCGCGCCGACCGGAAGCTCGTCGAACGGGCCGGTGTAGCGCATGCCGAGGAGCTCTCGCCCCTTCACCGTGCCCAGGAGCTCCGCGTCGTGCCACTTCGACTGCGCGAAGACCTTGGCGCCGAGGATGAGGACCTCGGGCTCGGCCCCGCCGTCGGCGAGGACCCGGACCTTGGCGTAATCGAGATCGGGATGGACGGCGAGCGCGACGTTGGCGGGCAGCGTCCACGGCGTCGTCGTCCACGCGAGGAAGGACGCGTGCTCGGCCGCCAGACCGGCGCCCCGGCCCTCGGCCAGCACCGGGAAGCGCACGTAGAGCGAGGTGTGCGTCATCTCCTTGTACGAGCCGGTCATCTCGTGCTCCGCGAGCGCGGTCCCGCAGCGTGCGCACCAGGGCATCGCGCGGTGGCCTCTCACCAGCCAGCCCTTCTCGTGACAGAGCTTCAGCACGCTCCAGATGTGCGAGATGTTGTTGTCGGAGTAGGTGAAGTACGAGTCGTCCCAATCCATCCACTGGCCCAGACGCTGCGACTGCTTGGTGATGGCGGCCGCGCTGCGGTCCACGCGCGCGCGGCACGCGCGGGAGAACCGGTCGATGCCGTAGGTCTCGATGTCGCGCTTGCTGTTCAGGTTGAGCTCGCGCTCCACCTGGACCTCGACCCACAGCCCCTGGCAGTCGAAGCCGTTCTGGTAGCGCTGGTCGAAGCCCTGCATCGCTTTGTAGCGCTGGTAGAGGTCCTTGTACGTGCGTCCCCAGGCATGGTGGACGCCCATCGCCTCGATGTTCGCGGTGATCGGGCCATCGATGAAGGAGTAGCGCGGCCCTCCGGCGTTCTTCTTCCGGAGCGCGTCGAAGCTCCGCTCGCGCTCCCACAGCTCGAGGACGCCATGCTCGAGCTCCGGGAGATCGAAGCCCGAGCCGACCGCCTTGAACCGCGTGGTCTCCTCCGTTGCCATGACCGCTCCTTTCGCCAATCAAAAACGCCGTCCCGCTCTCGGGACGGCGCGTGCCGTGGTACCACCCGAGTTCGCGCGGCCCCTGCCGCGCGCACTCATGCGACGTCCATCAACGTCCGCCGCTTGATAACGGAGTGGCTTCCTCCGGCCGGGTCTAGTCGCCTCGCGGCTTTCTTCCGGCAGCTCCGGGTGGATGGCCCGTCAGCGCTGCTGGGAGCGAGTCTACCGGCCCCGGCGTCGTCGTTGCCCCGTCGTCGTGCGCCACCGCCAAAACCGCGGGGCAGCTTCGATACCGGATGCACACCCGACACCGATATATGTGCCCTATATATATATGACCCATATCTGCCATCGGAGGTGCAGCATGCCGGCACGAAAGCAGACCCGGACGGTCACGTTCCACGCGGATGGGAACGGATGTCTCTCCCGCCCGGCCTTCGAGGGCGCCCTCGTGGCGGCGCTGAAGCGCGAGCCCGTCGCGACGCTCGTCCACGTCGACGTCGACGCGATGCTCGAGCTGAACGAGCAGGCCGGTCACGAGGCCGGTGACCGGGCCATCGCGACGATCATCGCGTCGCTGGGGGCGAGCGCGAAGAAGGAGGGGTGGACGCTCGGCCGGATCGGCGGCGACGAGTTCGCGCTGCTCGCGCCCGGCGCCTCGCTCGAGCCGGTCTTCCTGCGTGCCGACCAGCTGCGGCGCGAGGTGGACGGCGCGCTCGCGAAGGCGCTTCCCGGCCGCCGGGTGACGGTCAGCATGGGGGTCGCCAACACGCCGCGCGACACGCGCGGCCGCGGCCCCGAGGCGGCGAACGAGCTCATGCGTCGCGCCGACCTCGCGCTCCATGCCGCCAAGGAGCAGGGCCGCGGCGCGGTGGGGCTCACACCGTCGGACGACATGGTCCTGAAGTCCTCCTACTACAGCGCCGCGCAGCTCGGGCGCCTCAAGGGTCTGGCCGAGCGCATGAAGAAGAAGGAGGCGGTCCTCCTGCGCGAGGCCCTCGACGACCTGCTCCGCAAGTACGAGCGCTCGTAGGCTGTGACGATGGAGCTGCCGGTCGCCGTGACGAACGAGGTGGCGGCTCTCGCGCGGCGTTACGGCTCACCTCGATTCGTGGACGCGCTCATCGACGACCACTTCGACGATCCCGTCCGCAAGCCGGATCGCTTCGGCGAGGTCTGCATGGTGATCCGGCGGCCGAACGGAAAGCTGCTCCTTGCGATCAAGACCTTCTATCCGCGTGGGGCCTATCGCCTTCCGACCGGCGGCATCCACCACGGCGAGGGCATACACGACGCGCTGGTCCGCGAGGCGCACGAGGAGACCGGGCTCACCCTGGAGGTCGAGCGCTTCCTCGCGCACGTCCGCTACCGCTCGCGCGGCCGGCCCGGGGCCGGGCCGCTCTTTCACACCTTCGCCTTCCTGCTCGCTGAGCGCGGCGGCACGCTCGGCGCGATCGACACCAGCGAGCAGATCGAGGACTGGCGCGAGATCGGCACCACCGAGCTGCCGGCCGTCGCCGACACACTCGACGACCTCCGGACGAACGGCACGCTCGACATCGGCGGCTCCTGGCAGGCGTGGGGCCGCTTCCGTGCGGTGGTGCACCGCGCCGTTCACGCGGCCCTTGTGGGCTGACGCTAGAAGCGGTCGAAGCGGAAGAACCGCACCGCGAGCAGGAAGCCGACCACGGTCCAGACGAGCAATCCGACGATCTGCATCCGGACGTCCCACATGGACGCACCCTGGACCGAGATCTCGCGCAGCGCGTCGTTCAGGAAGGTGAGCGGCAGCACGTCGGTGATGGGACGGATCAGGTCGGGCGCGGCGTCCTTCGAGAAGAACACGCCGGAGAAGAAGAACTGCGGCAATGTGATGAGCTGGGCGATCGCCGGGACCTGGTTCTCCGTCTCGGCCCAGCCGGCGAGCGCGAAGCCGATGGTGAGGAACAGCACCGCGCCGAGGAGCGAGACGAGGAGGAGCGGCAGGATGCCGCCCACCGGCCGCACGTCGAATAGGAAGATGGCGACCCCGATGAGGACGAGGACCTGTAGCGCCGCGAGCACCAAGCGCGTCACGACCTGGGACGCGAGGAACGTCGCCGGCCGAAGCGGCGTGGCCATGATCCGTCGCAACACACCGCGGCGCTTGTCCACGACGAGAGCGAACGCCACGGAGAAGATCGCGAGCTGCATGACGTTGACCCCAAGGATGCCCGGCACGAGGAAGTCCACGTAGCGAAGACGCACGCCGGCGACGTCCTTCTGCTCCACGTTGACCACCGGCGCGCTCTGGTTCACCGCGTAGGAGAGCCGCGTGATGAGCTCGTTGACGATCGCCTGACCCACCGACACCTGCTGTGGACGGGAGGCATTCCCGTACACCGTGACCGTCGGCACCGGCTGCCCCGCGCGGGTCGGCGCGATGGCGAAGTCCCTCGGGATCACCAGGAGCATGTCGAGCTCGGTGCGCCGCAAGCGGGCGAGCGCGGTCTCCGAGGTCTGCCGTGTGACGACCATGGTGTCGATCTTCTCGAGCGCGCTCACGAACTGCTGGCTCGCCGCGTTCCCGGCCTGATCGTCCAGGGCGAGGGAGACCTTGCCGAACGCGCCGAGGTTGAGCGAGCCGAAGATGAGCATGAGCATGAGCGGCACGACGAGCGAGAAGAACATCGCAGTGCGGTCGCGGGTGAATGCCCGCAGATACATGAGCGTGAGCAGGGCGGTCTGGCGCATCAGTCCTCGCGCAGCCCGTGCCCGGTGAGGTCGAGGAACACATCCTCGAGGTTGGCCTGCTGCTGGATGACCGGCTTGCGGAATCCACGCTCGATGAGGCCGGCGATGAGCGCCTGCGGCGCGTCCATCGAGACGATGCGGCCGTGATCCATGACCGCGACGCGGTCGCAGAGCACCTCGGCCTCGTCCATGTAGTGCGTCGTCAGGAACACCGTCGTCCCGTCGGCGCGGATCTTCCGTACCAGCTCCCAGAGGTTGCGGCGCGCCTGGGGGTCGAGCCCGGTCGTCGGCTCATCGAGGAACAGGACGCGAGGGCGATTCACGAGGGCCGTCGCGATCGAGAGCCGCTGCCGCTGCCCGCCCGAGAGCTTCTCCTGCCGCTGACCGGCCTTATCGGCGAGATCGACGGCGGCGAGCAGCGCCCCCGCGTCGACCTGCGCGCCGTAGCAGAGCGCGAAGAGCTCCACGGTCTCCTTGGCGGTGAAGTTCTCAGGGAAGGCGCTCTGCTGGAGCTGCACGCCGACGCGCTCCTTGGCCCGCGCGGGCTCGCGCGACACGTCGATGCCATCGACGACAGCGCTCCCCCCGTCGGCGCGTCGCAGTCCCTCCAGGATCTCGACGGTCGTCGTCTTCCCCGCGCCGTTGGGACCGAGGAGACCGAAGATCTCCCCCTCCCGCACGTCGAAGGAGATGCCGCGCACCGCCTCGATGTCCCCATACCGCTTCATCAGATCGCGGACGGAGACGATGGCGGTCACACCAGGACGATAGGCGGTCGGCGTCCCGCTCGCCGTATCGCAGGCGACACTACCGGCCGACGAAGGCGCGGTATGCGGCGTCGTGCGCGAAGAGGACGACCGGCAGGAGCACCACCGCCGCCACGACGATGCGCACGACGACCGGATGCGGTCGCCGGAGGCGCGTATACGTCAGCACGAGCAGCGCCGCGACCGCACCGAGGAGCGGGACCTGGATGAACCAGTGCGCGACGTCCGCCCCATCCACCACGAGCGAGTAGATCGTCGCCGCGTCGAGCGTCCCCGCCACCAGTCCGACCACCGCGAACACGCCGGCGTTGCGCACCGGGTCCCGGAGGCACAGCAGGAGCGAGAGCGAGAGCGCAGCCAGGACCGCGCCGAACATCCGCTCGTAGGTCTGGTGGTACGGCGCGAAGAGGAACGCGTTCGGATATGCGAACGCGAGGATCGCGGGCACGAAGAACAGCACCGCGCAGAGCAGGCCGACCGCACGGGCGCCGCGGAGCGTCGCCGTGCTCACGTGACGGTTCGATTCCAACCCCGCGAGTCTCGTACGCTATCCAGTCCGTGTCGAATCCGGTCATGCCATGGCGCTGCCTGCCCTGCGGCACCGAGAACCTCCATTCCGCGGTGCGCTGCGCCCGCTGCGGGCGGCCCCGCGGCGCGGCCGCCCCTCGCGGCGCGGCCGCCAGGCGCGCGGCGCTCGCCGAACCGGGGTCACCGGCCTTCGCCGCCGTGCTCTCCGCCGTATTGCCGGGGCTCGGCCAGGCCTACGGCCACCGCTGGGTGAAGGGCCTCCTCATGATCCTCATGCCCATGTTCGCGTTCGCGCTCATCGGCGCATTCGTCGCCTACGCCGATCCGCTCATGTCCTTCGCGCTGCGCAATGCGCCGTTCGTGACCTTCCTCGTCGTCGGCAGCCTGCTGGCGTTCCATCTCTACGTGGTCGGCGACGCGTTCGCGGGGCGGATGCACCGCCTGCGGGGCCGCCATCTCGCGGACTACGCCGTGCTGGGCGTGGTGACCCTCGCGCTCATCGCCGGATACGGCACGCTCTACCGCCAGTCGGCGCCATGGGCGGCGCTCGCCGCACGCCTCTTCGCGCCGTTCGCGTCGACGTCCGCCACCACGCCGAGCGGCTCCGATCCCGCTCCGCCGGCGTGGAGCGGGAGCGACCGACTGAACGTGCTCGTCCTCGGGATCGACACACGGGAGGGCGACGCGTCGACGCGGAACACCGACACGATGCTGGTCATCTCGATCGACCCCGTGAACAAGACCGCAGCGATGCTCTCCATACCACGCGACGTCTTCATCGACCGGCCTGGGACATACCAGGGAAAGATCAACGCCGCGTTCGCGTTCGGTGGACCGCAGCTCGCCCGCCGGGTCGTCGACGATCTCCTGGGCATCCGCATCCACGCCTACTCGCTCATCAACTTCGAGGCGTTCAACAAGATCGTCGACGGCGTGGGCGGCGTGATCGTGGATGTGCGCCGCCCGGTGCGTGACGAGTTCTATCCCACACCCGACTATGGCGTCGAGCGCATCGACATCCTCCCAGGCCCGCAGCTCATGCACGGCCAGACCGCCCTCAAGTACGCGCGCTCGCGTCACGACACGAACGATTACAGCCGGGCAAAGCGACAGCAGGAGGTCATCGGCGCCCTTCGCACTCGTCTCGCCCAGCCCGAAGCCCTACGGTCGCTCCCGTCGTTGATGGACACCGTCGGCACGACCATCGAGACCGATTTCGATCCCGCGAACGTCCTGCCGCTCGCCCGGAGCGGGACCGGTATCGCGTCCGCCGACATCAAGAGCGAAGTGCTCTATCCGTGCGGCGCGGGCTTCCCACACTGCGAGCTGACGTACAACGGCGAGAGCGGGTTCTTCCTCATCCCCGATCGCGCCAAGGCCCGCGAGCTCGCGGCCCAGCTCTTCTACGACCCGAAGATCCGCCAGGAGGGCGCGCGCGTCGAGGTCTCGAACACCGGCGCGCGGTCCGGCGCGGCGAAGGATGTCGCCGATCGGCTGGCGCTGCGGGCCTACGGGATCACGAGCGTGACCGACGGCGCATCGGCGAGATCGGCGGTCGTGCTGCGGAACGGGGCGAAGCGCTACACCGCCGAGCAGCTCCGGCAGATCCTGGGGGGCCTGCCCCTGGAGACGGCCGAACAGGGCGCCGGTCCGGACATCGTCGTCCGGATCGGGTCCGACTTCCGCGCCTTCGCGACCGATCTAGCGCGCTGAGGTCGGGTACACCGGGGTCAGCCAGTCGCGGTACTTCGCGTTCTTCCCGCGCACGGCGTCGAAGTAGATGCGCGAGATCCGACGTGCGATCGGCCCGACCTCACCGGTGCCCACCGGACGATGGTCGATGCTCGTGATCGCCGAGATCTGCACGCCCGTGCCGCACAGGAACGCCTCGTCCACCTGATACAGCTCGGTGCGATCGATGCGTCGGACCTCGACGGGGATCTTCTCGTCCGCGGCGATGCGCATGACGTTCGCGCGCACGATGCCCTCGAGGATGTTGTCCGTGGCCGGCGCGGTGATCAGCATCCCGTCGCGGACGAGATAGAGGTTCGCCGCGCTTCCTTCTGAGACATGACCGTCGTCGGTGAGGACGATGGCCTCGTCGAAGCCGGACTCCTCGGCCTCGCTCTTGGCGAGCGCGGCGTTCACGTACGAGCCGGTGATCTTCGCGCGCGCCGGGATGGCGTTGTCGTCGACCCGGCGCCAGGAGGAGACGTGCGCAGAGATGCCCCCTTCGATGGGAACGTAGTTGCCGAACGGCACGGCGAACACGGTGAAGGCGTCCTCGAGGTTGTGGAGCCGCACGCCGATGAGCTCGCTCGACTTGTACACGACGGGCCGGATGTAGGCGTCCTCGCGGTAGTCGCACTTGCGGAGGAGCTCGACAGTGATGTCCACGAGGTCCTCGACCGAGTGCGGGATCGCCAGACGCAGGATCCGGCACGACCGCAGCAGACGCGCATAGTGTTCGCGGAAGTTCAGTCCGTAGAGTTGCCCCTCGTCCGCGTTCCAGTACGCGCGGATCCCTTCGAAGACGCCGGTCCCGTAGTTGAACGCGTGCGTCATCACGCTGATCTTCGCCTCGCGTATCGGGACGAATGAACCGCCGAGGTACGCCCAGGCGGAATCGGGGGCGGCGCCCTTCGCGAGCTTCGCGGGTCGCACCAGCTCCTGCACCATGCCCAGTCTCCTTACCGGTTCGCCGGACACGCCGGACCGCTCACGCGACCCGGATCGTCAAGCGACCCTTGACCGGCCGACCGCACGCCCCATGCCGACCCCGTCGCCTCATTCTGACACCCACCCCAAAGCGCTGGGCTTGCGGGCGCTGGTCAGACCGCTAGGATGCCCGCGGTCAGACCACGCGGTGAGCCTTTCGCGCGCCGACCGCGTATGACCCGTGGAGGTGGCAACGCCATGTCGAAGCACAGGACCCGGTTCGTATCGATCATCGGAGCAGCCCTGCTCGTCGCCTCGGCCTGCGGCGGGACGCCGGCAGCGTCACCGGCGGCGACCTCCGCCGGGGGCGCGACCGCCGCGACGGCGGCCCAGCCGACGCGGCCGACGGAGTTCGTCATCAGCACCGCCCCAGGCGGCGGCTCCGACATCTACGCCCGGTTCATGCAGGGCATCGTCGAGGAGCAGAAGCTCTCGCCACAGCCGCTGCAGCCCGTCAACAAGGAGGGCGGCTCCGGCGCGGTGGCATTCACCTACGTGTACGAGAAGAAGGGGGACATGCACTACGTCATGATCACCCTCAACTCCTTCTGGACCACGATCATCACGCAGAAGCTGCCGTACAAGGCGACCGAGTTCACGCCGGTCGCGAACCTCGCGCTCGATCCGTTCTACCTGTGGGTGAACGAGGACAGCCCGTGGAAGACCGCGGCCGACGTGGTCAAGGCCGCGCAGGAGAAGGAGCTCGTCGCCTCCGGCACCGGCTCGAAGCAGGAGGACGAGGTGATGTTCCGGCGCATCGAGGCGCTCGCCAAGACGAAGCCATTCAAGTACGTACCGCAATCGGGCGGTGGCGCCGTGGCCGCCGCGCTCGCGGGCAAGCAGGCCGGTGTCGAGGTCACCGTGAACAACCCGAGCGAGGGGCTCAGCCTCTTCGGCCAGAAGAAGATCCGCCCGCTGTGCGCGTTCACGCCCGAGAGTCCGAAGACGCCGGCGCAGTTCGCGAACCTTCCCACGTGCAAGTCGCAGGGGCTGGATATCGACGACTACTACAACGTCCGGGCCGTGCTCGCGGCGCCCGGTCTCAAGCCGGAGCAGCAGAAGTTCTGGGTCGACGTGTTCCAGGGCGTGTTCAAGTCGGAGAAATGGCAGAAGTTCATGACCGACAACGCGCTCACACCGGACTTCCGCACCGGCGTCGACTTCCGCCAGTTCATCGAGAAGTACCAGAAGATCCATCAGGACATCGCGACCGCGAACAAGTGGGTCTGATCGCGCGCACGTGAAGCGCTATCAGATCGGGACGGCGGCAGCGATCATGTTGATCGCTGCCGCCGCCATGTACGACACCCGTGCGTCCGCCCTTCCCGAGGACGTTCAGCTCTCGCCAGGCGGGCTGGGTGCGGGCTTCTACCCGTTCTGGTCGGCCGCGCTCATCTTGGTCGCGGGCGCCGCCGTCGCCATTCGCGCGCTGCGCGGCCCGGAGGGCGCGCCGCCGTTCGAGGCACGAGAGCACGTATACGACGTACTCAAGGTCGTCGTTCCCACCCTCGCCGCGACCGTCGCGCTTGGCTGGCTCGGCTTCTACCTCGTGACCGCCATCTACGTCGCGTTCTTCATGTGGTTCGTCGGTCGGTACCGGCTCTGGTGGGGCGCCCCGGTGGGCGTGGCGCTCGCGATCGGCTTCTACCTCGCATTCGAGCAGGGCTTCCGCGTGGCCCTCCCCAAGAGCTTCCTCTACACCATGGGCGTCCTTCCCTTCTGATGGAGGTCCTTGGCGATCTCATCGGTGGGCTCGGCGTCGCGATGCGGCCCGAGAACTTCCTGCTCCTGTTCGTCGGCGTCGTGCTCGGTCTGGTCATCGGCATCCTCCCGGGACTCGGCGGCACGAGCGGCGTCGCGATCCTGCTCCCGATCACCGTGTTCATCGCCGCCGGCAACAAGGTGGGGGCCGTCGAGCTCCTCGCCGGGCTGTACTGGGGAGCGCTCTTCGGCGGTGTCGTGACCTCGATCCTCTTCAACATCCCGGGTGAACCGTGGTCGGTGGCGCTGCTCTTCGATGGCTATCCCCTGGCCAAACGCAAGGGCCGACCGGGCCTTGCGCTCACGAGCGCGTTCATCGCGGCGCTGCTGGGATCGGTCCTCGCGGCGGTCCTCTTCACGTTCTTCGCGCTGCCACTCGCCGAGAAGGCGCTCGAGTTCGGTCCGCCCGAGCTGCTTGCCGTGTACCTGATGGCCTTCGCCACGCTCGTTGGCCTGGAATCCTCGTCCCCGCTGAAGAGCATCATGATGATCGGCGTCGGCCTGGTGCTCGCCTCGGTGGGATTCGACACGCTGACGGGCGCGCCGCGGCTCAACTACGGCCAGCTCTGGCTCCTGTCGGGCATCACGTTCGTCCCGGTCACCATCGGGCTCTTCGGGATCGGCGAGGTCCTCGCGGCGGCGGAAGAGCAGGGCACCGGTCAGCTCGACCGCATCTCGGCGAAGCTCGGTCTGAGCGACTTCTTCGAGTCGCTGCGCGCGCTGCGCCAGCGGATCTGGATCACGCTGGTGAACGCGCTCATCGGCTTCTGGATCGGCGTGCTTCCCGGCACCGGCGCGACGCCCGCGTCGTTCCTCTCGTACGGCATCGCGCGGCAGTACTCCAAGAACAAGGAAGAGTTCGGCAAGGGCGAGATCAGCGGGATCATGTCGCCGCAAGCGTCGGCGAACGCCGCCGGCGTCGGCTCGCTGCTCCCCATGATCACGCTCGGCGTGCCCGGTTCGCCGACCGCCGCGGTCATCATGGCCGGGCTCTTCCAGTGGGGCCTCACTCCCAGCGCGCTGCTGTTCGTGGAGCAAAAGGACTTCGTGTGGGGCCTCATCGGCGGCATCTACATCGGGAGCCTGCTCGCGTTCGTGCTGTGCGTCCTCGCCGCGCCCTATCTCGCGATGATCATGCGCATCCCGTACGCGGTGATCACGCCGTTCATCATCATGATCTCGATCGTCGGCTCGTACACGCTCAACACGAGCATGACCGATGTCTTCATCACGATCATCTTCGGCCTCATCGGCTACTGGCTGCGAAAGATGAAGTACCCGCTCGCGCCGCTCGTCGTCGCGATCGTGCTCGGCGACGCGACGGAGAAGGCCATGCGGCAGAGTCTCATCGCCAGCGGCGGGAGCCCCCTGATCTTCTTCTTCCGGCAGGACTCCAGCACCGGCCAGTACACGGAGTTCAATGCGCTGGCAAGCACGCTCATGCTCATCGCCATCGCCCTCTTCCTCCTGCCGCTCGCCCAGTGGCTCCTCCGCCGCCGGCGGCGGCGCGACGGCTCCTCCGCGCCTGCGGCATGATGGTCTGATGCAGCTCGTCATCGACATCGCCCTGCTTCTCGCGGCCTTCGTCGTGATCCTCGCGGGAGCCGAGCTGTTCACCAACGGCATCGAGTGGCTCGGCGAGAAGCTCGGCCTCTCGGAGGGGATGGTCGGGAGCGTGCTCGCTGCCGTGGGGACCGCGCTCCCGGAGACGATGATCCCGATCATCGCGATCATCTTCGTGGGCACGGCGGCCTCCGAGGAGGTCGGCATCGGTGCGATCCTGGGCGCCCCGTTCATGCTTTCGACCGCAGCGATGTTCGTGACCGGCGTCGCGGTCCTCGCCTTCGCGCGCGGCGGCCGGCGCAAGGCGCACCTGAACGTCAACCAGGTGATCCTGAAGCGCGACCTCCGGTTCTTCCTCGCGATGTACATCGTCGCGATCGTCCTCGGTCTCCCGTTCTTCGAAAAGCCGTTCGCGCTCCGTGTGGTCGCGGGCGTCCTGCTGATCGCCGCATACGTGCTCTACGTCCGCCAGACGGCGGGCGACCCGCGCACGGCGAGCGAGGAGGGCAAGAACCCCCTGTACTTCCAGCGCAAGCTCGACACGCCGAAGACACGCGCCGTCCTGCTGCAGGTCTTCGTCGCGCTCGCCGCGATCGTGTTCGGCGCGAACCTCTTCGTGGACCAGATCGCCAACTTCGCGACGCTCCTCGCGGTCCCGCCCCTGGTGCTCTCCTTGGTGATCGCGCCGCTGGCGACCGAGCTGCCGGAGAAGTTCAACAGCGTGATCTGGATCCGCCAGCGCAAGGACACCCTCGCCATGGGGAACATCAGCGGCGCGATGGTCTTCCAGTCATGCATCCCCGTGACCGTCGGGCTGTGGTTCACGCCGTGGGTCCTCAACGAATTCGCCATCGCCTCGGCGGTCATCGCCATCGGCGCAGGACTCCTCCTCCAGCTCTTCCTGCGCACGGGCAACGCGGTGTCGGGGCGGGAGCTCGCCTCGCTCGGTGTCTTTTACGCCGCTTTCATCGTGTATGTGGTCGCTTTCCCCCACGGCAACGTCCCGCTGCCGGTCCACTGATACCGGTCCCCGCCGGCCGCCATATACCCCAGGCGCACGACACGCCTAAAATGCCGCCGATGCGGGTCGGCGCTTTCCCTGCCCGCCGGATTGAGGGAGGTCACGCACAACCCATGAAGCGACTGCTCACGTACGCACTCATCTCGGTCTTCGTCGTGCTCGCCACCGCCTGCGGCGCGCTCGGCGTCGGTGGCAGCGGACTCAAGGTCGGCATGGTCACCGACATCGGCCAGCTCGAGGACAAGTCCTTCAACGAGTTCTCCTGGAAGGGTGTCCAGGAGGGCGCGAAGGCCATCGGCGCCACAGCGCAGGTCATCGTCACCAAAGATGTCGCGGACTACAAGCAGAACATCCAGCAGTTCGTCGACCAGAAGTACGACATCATCGTGACCGTCGGCTTCCTCATCGGCAGCGACACGCTCAAGGCGGCGCAGGCGAACCCGACCGTCCAGTTCTTCGGCGTCGACCAGTTCATCTGTGTCCCCGCCGACGCGAACGACAAGGCCTGCAAGGGCACGATCCCCGCCAACTACCAGGGGCTCCTCTTCAACGAGGCGCAATCCGGGTATCTCGCCGGCATCGTCGCCGGCACCATCACCAAGAGCGGCACGATCGGCGCGGTCGGTGGCCGCGAGGACGTGCCACCGGTCGTGGCCTTCATCAAGGGCTACGAGAACGGCGCGAAGTCCGTCAAGCCGAGCGTGAAGGTCCTCACGAACTACGTGGGCGACTTCAACGCTCCCGACAAGGGCGAGGCCTCGGCCAAGACCATGATCGGCCAGGGCGCCGACGTGATCTTCCAGGTCGCCGGCGGGACGGGCGTGGGCGCACTGCGGGCGGCGTGCAACGCCAAGGTCTACGGCATCGGCGTGGACGTCGATCAGTACCAGTCCATCCCCGACCTCAAGGGCTGCATCATCACGAGCGCGGAGAAGAAGCTCCTCAACGCGACGCGCGATGCGATCAAGCGCTTCAAGGACAAGGGCAAGCAGACCGGCAACTTCTTCAACGACGTCGCCAACGAAGGGGTCGGTGTCTCGCCGATCCGCAACCTCAGCCCCATCCCGGCGGGCCTCGAGGACAAGATCAAGCAGGCGACGGCGGACATGAAGTCGGGCAAGCTCAAGCCCGTCCCGTGAACCGTTCGGCCTGACACAAGCCAAGAGATGACAGGAAGCGGGCCGGCCACACTGGCCGGCCCGCTCCATTGACGGGAGACCCATGACACAAGGCGGCCCGGTGCTCGAGATGCGCGCCATCACGAAGCGGTTCCCGGGCGGCACGCTGGCGAACGACGGGATCGAGCTGGACCTGCGTGCCGGCGAGATCCACGCCCTGCTGGGTGAGAACGGCGCCGGCAAGACGACCCTCATGAACATCCTCTACGGCCTCGTGACTCCGGATGAGGGCGAGATCCGCATCGACGGCCGGCCGGTGACGATCCACGACCCGGCCGACGCCATCGCTCGCGGCATCGGCATGGTGCACCAGCACTTCATGCTCGTCCCCGTCCTGAGCGTGGCCGAGAACGTCGTGCTGGGGCAGGAGGTGACCCGGGGACCGCAGCTCCTCGATCGCGCCGCCGCCGTGAGGCGCATCCGCGACCTGGCCGAGCGGCTGGGATTCCCCATCGATCCGACGGCGCGCGTGGACCAGCTTTCCGTGGGACAGCAACAGCGCGTGGAGATCCTGAAGGCGATCTACCGCGACGCGCGCATCCTCGTACTCGACGAGCCCACTGCGGTGCTCACGCCGCAGGAGACGCGCGAGATCTTCACGGTCCTCCGCCGGCTGCGCGAGGCCGGGACGAGCATCATCTTCATCAGCCATAAGCTCGACGAGGTGCTCGAGATCGCCGACCGGGTCACGGTGATCCGCCGTGGCCGTGTGGTGGGAAGCCGGAGGCCGGCGGAGACCAACGAGGCCGAGCTCGCCGAGCTCATGGTCGGTCGCGAGGTGTCCCTCCGCGTGGACCGCGGCAGCTCGCATCCCGGCGACGTCGTGCTCGAAGCGACCGGTCTGCGCGCCAGCGACGACCGCCGGCACGAGGTCGTCCGCGGCGTCGACCTGGTGGTCCGCGCCGGTGAGATCGTGGGGATCGCCGGTGTCGCCGGGAATGGGCAGGAGGAGCTCGTCGAGTGCCTGGTCGGCCTCCGGCGCCCGAACGCCGGGAGCGTGCGCCTTGGCGATCGCGACATCACGAGCGCGAGCGTGGACGGCCGGCGCGACCTCGGCGTGGCGTTCGTCCCCGCCGACCGCCATCGCTTCGGGCTGGTGCTGCCCTATTCGGTGCGCGACAACGTCGTGCTCACGCGGTATGCCGAGCCTCCGTACGCCGGTGGCCTGGGCGGATTCATGCGCCAGGAGGACGCCTGCGAGGCTGACGCCACGCGTCTCATCGCGGAGTTCGACGTCCGGACGCCCTCGGCCGCCGTCGCGGCCGGCACGCTCTCGGGTGGGAACCAGCAGAAGCTCGTCGTCGCTCGCGAGTTCCGGCACGATCTGCGGCTCATGGTCCTGGACCAGCCGACGCGCGGGCTCGACGTCGGCAGCATCGAGTTCATCCACAAGCAGGTCATCGCGCGGCGGGACGCGGGCGTCGCGGTGCTGCTGGTCTCGGCCGAGCTCGACGAGATCCTCGACCTTTCGGACCGCATTCTGGTGATGTTCCGAGGGCGCATCGTCGGCTCGTTCGCCGCGAGCGAGGCGCAGAGGGAGAAGGTCGGGCTGCTCATGGCGACCGGCGAGGCACGGACGTGACCTGGCTGCGCCACGCCTGGCGGGTCGCGACGATCCCGGCGTATTCGATCCTCCTCGCCTTCGCCATCGCCGCCATCCTCATCCTCGTCTCGAGCGTCTTCACCCCCACCGGATTCGACCCATTGCTGCCGATCGCGGCTTACCTGCGCCTGCTCATCGGCGCGTTCGGCAGCACGACCGGCCTCACCAACACGCTCGTCGCGGCGGCGCCGCTCATGTTCGGCGGGCTCGCCGTCGGCATCGGCCTCAAGGCGGGTCTCTTCAACATCGGCGTGGCCGGCCAGTTCCTCGTCGGCGCGTTCGCCTCGGCCGTCGTCGGGACGAGCCTCGCCCAGGCGCCCACGGTCGTCGGCATGCCCGCCGCGATGCTCGCCGGCGCCGCCGCGGGCGCCTTCTTCGGCTTCATCCCCGGCTATCTGAAGGCCCGCACCGGCGCGCACGAGGTCGTGACGACGATCATGCTCAACAACGTCGCCCTGCTGATCCTGACCTGGGCGGTGAATGACCTGGTGCGCGCACCGGGGTACTCGTTCCCGAGGACCGGCGAGATCGGGCTCGCCGCGCTCCCGGTGCTCGCCGGACGGAACCTGCATCTGGGGATCGTGCTCGCCGTCGCGACCATCTTCATCGTCCGCTGGATCCTGGACCGCACGACGCTCGGCTTTGAGATCAAGACGGTCGGCCTGAACCCAGACGCGGCGCGGTACGCCGGCATGCGCCCGGTGTTCATCACCGCGCTCACGATGACGCTGTCGGGGTTGCTCGCGGGCCTCGCTGGCGCGATCCAGATGCTCGGCGTCATCGGCTTCTACGCGCCCGGCATCACCGCCGGGGTCGGCTTCGACTCCATCGCGGTCGCGCTCCTCGGGCGCTCCGATCCCATCGGCATCCTGTTCGCAGCGCTCCTGTTCGGCGCGTTCCGCGCGGGCGCCCCACTCATGCAGATCGAGACGAGCGTCCCGATCGAGGTCATCGACATCATCCAGGCGCTCGTCATCCTGTTCCTCGCCGCCGACCTCATCGTGCGCAAGGTGTTCCGCGTCCGCGCCGAGAAGGTCCAGATCCGCGAGATGGCGACGGTGACGGGCTCCTGGGCCGGCCCGGCCGCGGGCGGGAAGGCCCCCTGATGGACATCCTGCTCATCCCGCGCCTGGTATGGGAGCTCCTCGTCTATCTCCTGGAGGTCATGCCCGATCTGCTGCCGATCATCCTCGCGCTCGCGACGCCGCTCGCGCTCGGCGCGCTCTGCGGTGTGCTGAACGAGCGGTCCGGTGTGGTGAACATCGGCATCGAGGGGATCATGCTGATGGCCGCGTTCTTCGGCTACCTCACCGGGTTCGCGCTGCACGAGAACATCGGACCCGGACCGGCGGTCGTCGCCGGCGTCGTCGTGGCGGTGGCGACCGGCGCCCTCCTCGGCCTGCTGCACGCCTGGCTCTCGGTCACCGTGCGCGCCGACCAGATCATCGCCGGGACGATGATGAACATCGCGGCGCTCGGCGTGACCGGGTACCTCAACCGGCTCATCATCACGCCGTCCGGCAAGGGCGGTGCGGGGGTGATGGCGCCACTGCAGCTCTCGCCCGAGCTCACCGGCTTCCCGGTCCTCGGGCCGATCCTCGCGATGTTCCTGAACCAGGGGCCGATCGCGATGACCGTCATCGTGTTCGTCCTCGTGACGCAGTTCGCGCTGTTCCGGACGCGCTGGGGCCTGCGCACGCGCGCGGTCGGCGAGCACCCGCGCGCCGCGGACACGGTGGGCATCGACGTCTTTCGACAGCGCTACATCAACGTGGTCGTGGGTTGCGCGATCGCCGGCCTCGCCGGCGCCTACCTCACGCTCGAATCCACGGGAGCGTTCCAGAACGGCATGACCGGAGGGCGCGGCTTCATCGCGCTCGCGGCGATGATCTTCGGACGCTGGACGCCCATCGGCTCGTTCCTGGGCGCACTCCTCTTCGGCACGGCCACCGCGTTCGGTGTGGTGGTGAGCGTGCATCCGGCCGAGGGCGACCTCGGGGCCCTCCTCAAGGCCATCCCGACCTACTGGTACGCCGCGCTGCCCTACCTCATCACCATCGTCATCCTCGCCGGCGTGGTCGGCCGCTCGCGCCCCCCTGCCGCCGACGGCGTGCCGTATGCCAAGGAGGGCCGGGCCTAGCCGATTGACGAGGCTGGCCCGGCCGCGTAGCCTCTCTCAGGATTCTGGTCAGACCACCTGACCAGAAGCGGGGAGGACCACCCTGACGACCATCGAGCCGATCCGGCGCAGCCGCCTCTACCAGGGGATCGTCGAGCAGATCGAGGCGCTCCTCGAGCGCGGCGAGCTGCACCCCGGTGACCAGCTCCCCGCGGAGCGCACCCTCGCCGACCAGTTCCAGGTGTCACGCGCGTCGGTGCGCGAGGCGCTGCGCACGCTCGAGCTTCTGGGCATGGTCGAGACGCGTGCCGGTGGCGGCACGTTCGTGCGCCAGGCCGGCCCGGACGATCTCGCGCGGCCGCTCCACTCGCTCATCGCGCGCGGGCACTCGCTCGCCGATGTGATCGAGTTCCGAGGGATCGTCGAGCCGGCCATCGCGGCGCTCGCCGCGACGCGCATCAGCGAGCCACAGCTCGCCGAGCTCCGCGACCTGCTCGCGCGGCAGGAGGCGAAGGTCAGCGCCGGCGAGCCATACGTCGACGAGGACACGCGCTTCCACGAGGTGATCGGTGACGCCGCAGGCAACGAGCTGCTCACGACGATGCTCGGCGTCATCTGGGACGTGCTGCGCGCCTCCCGCGAGCAGTGGCTCCAGACGAACACCCGTGCCTCGGCGTCGCTCGAGGCGCACGAGCGCATCTATGACGCGCTCGCACGCCGCGACGCCGACGCGGCGCGCACGGCGAGCGCCGAGCACATCCGCGCGGTCGGCGAAGGCATCCTGAACCTGTTGGGAGGTCGGAATGGCTGACGAGAGGTCCATCTCCATCGAGGTCGTGTATCGCGGCATCTTCCAGAAGACGCTGGCGCAGCGCATCTGCCGCTCGGTCGTGCTCGCGGCACGAAAGAGCGGGCACACCGGTACGGCATTCGCGCGATACGGGGACTCCCCAGAGCGCAACGGCGTGCCGGCCAAGCAGTTCGCGGTCGTCGCGGCCGACGAGATCGAGCTCGAGGCCTCCATGGCGAAGTACGAGCCCGCCGTGGTGGACATCTCGATCGCGGTCGACGACACGCTGGCCAAGGGCGTCGAGTCGTGGGCCTGGTACGGCCGGCAGCCACTCTGGAAGCCGGTGCGCGAGAACGGCTGGCTCCTCGTCACGTCGGACAAGGCGCCCGAGGCGGTCCTCGCGCAGACCGACGCGGCCGAGCGCCCCTACACCCTCGGCATCATCCCCGGCGGCGCCTCCTTCGCCGGCCTGTGGGTCTACAAGGACGACCACACCGACTACCGCGTGCTGGGCGCGATCGCGAAGATCGCCCCGCAGTGGATGTCGCTCGAGACGGCCAAGTCCACCGCGCTCGAGCTCGCGAAGGGCGACAAGGGCGCGGCCGCCTCGGTCCAGTACGGCTACGACGCGACGGTCCTCCGCCCGGTGAAGAAGGGCGAAGGCACCACCGGTCACGAGCACCTGCAATTCGAGAAGCCGGGCTGGACGAAGATGCGTCCCGGCATCGTCGTGGACGCGCGCAAGCCCGGCGAGCGCAACCCCCAGTACAAGAAGTACACCGCGCGCACGATGCGCCCGGTGGTGAACTTCGACACCTGCATCAAGTGCACGATGTGCTGGCTCGACTGCCCGGACGAATGCTTCGAGGTGACCCCCGAGGGCCATTACGAGGTGGTGTACGAGGCGTGCATCGGCTGCGGCATCTGCGCGCAGGTCTGCCCGGTGAAGGACTGCATCGTCATGGTCGACGAGCTGAAGTTCACGGACAACACGGACAAGTGGCAGCTCTGGAAGCAGGACCGGCCCAAGTACAACGCCTGGTTCGAGGCGATGAGCGGCGTGTCCGCGGATCCCAAGAAGGCCGTGGCCCCGAACGCGGCGACCTCAGCGGGGAACGCGAACCCCGCGGCGAATCCCACGACATCGGCGGGAGGTGACGACTGATGGCGATCGAAACGAAGCTCCGCGAATCGAGTGAGGTCGAGACCGAACAGCTCGCGACGGGCTGCGAGGCGATCGCCGAGGCGATCCGTCTCGCGGACGTGGACGTCATGGCGGCGTACCCCATCCGTCCGTACGACGGCGTGATGCAGGCCGCGGCGAAGCTCATCGCGAACGGCAAGATGGATGTCGAGTACATCGTCGCCGACGGCGAGCACAGCCAGTTCGAGATCGTGAAGCACGCGTGCGCCGTGGGCTCGCGCGTCTTCGTCGGCTCCTCGGGCGTCGGCTGGTTCTACGCGTTCGAGGCGATCGCGGTGACCGCCGGCCTGCGCCTGCCGGTCGTCGCGATCTGCGGCAACCGCGCCCTCGACGACCCCGGCGCGTTCGGCTGCGAGCACAACGACGCGCTCGCCGTCCGCGACCTCGGCTGGCTCCTCTGCTGGGCCGAGACGGCGCAGGAGTCCCTCGACTTCGCGCTCACCGCGTGGAAGGTCGGCGAGGACAAGCGGGTCTCCCTCCCCGTCGCGATCGGGCTGGACGGCGCCTTCCTCACCCACTCCCAGCAGATCGTGAAGATCCCGACCCAGGCGGCCGTGAACTCGTTCCTCCCGAAGTTCGACCTCGGCGACCGGCTCCTCCACCCCGACAACCCCATCACCATCGCGCCGCAGGTCGACCAGGACTGGCTCATGGAGATCCGCATGCAGAACGACCAGGCGATGCGGAACGCGCTCGGCGTCATCACCGAGGCGCACAGCGAGTTCAAGCGCCTCTTCGGACGCGGCGGCGACAACCCGTTCCTCGACGAGTTCATGACCGACGACGCGGAGATCGTCTTCCTCGGCCAGGGCACGCTGTCGCTGCCGATGAAGGTCGCGATCCGCCGCCTCCGCAAGCAGGGCCACAAGGTGGGCCTCGTCCGCCTGAAGTGGTTCCGCCCGTTCCCGACCGCGGACATCGTGAAGAGCCTCTCGCGGTTCAAGGCCGTCGGGGTCATCGACCGCGACTACTCGTTCGGCTCCCCGTACTACGGCGGCGTGCTCTACAACGAGATCCGCTCCGCGCTGTACTCGGTCGAGAAGCGTCCCGTCGTCGTCGGCTTCATCGCCGCGCTCGGCGGCCGCGAGATCGAGCAGCCCATGGCGACCGAGATGTTCGAGAAGACGATGGCTGCGGCCTCCGGCTCGCTCACCAGTGGCGACGCGTGCCACTGGATCGGCGTGCGGAAATAGAGGAGTAGAGATGGCAGTGGAACCGAAAGCGAGCGACACGCCCCTGGATCTGCCGCAGATCAAGGCCGTCAAGGACGTCCCCTACGACGAGCTCTTCGTGTCCGGCCACCGCACCTGCCAGGGGTGCGAGTCCGCGCTCGTCATGCGGCACATGGTGAAGGCCTCCGGCCCGCGCACGATCGTGCTCGGCTCGACGGGCTGCATGTACGTCGCGAACACGACGTACTACACGACGCCCTGGGTCGTGCCGTGGATGCACACGCAGCTCGGCGCGTCCGGCTCGGCCGCGCTCGGCACGGCGGCCGGCCTGAAGGTCCTCATGCGCAAGGGCAAGCTGAAGGACGAGAAGATCAACGTCATCGCGTTCTGCGGCGACGGCGGCGGCGCGGACATGGGCCTCGGCGCGATCTCCGCGACGCTCACGCACAAGGACTACAACTCGCTCGTCCTCCTGTACGACAACGAGTCATACGCGAACACCGACATCCAGCTCTCGAGCCAGACGCCGTACGGCGCCGTCACGACGTTCTCGCCGACCGGCACCGAGAAGCGGCTCATGCACACCCGCTGGAAGAAGAACATGCCGGGCATGATGGCCGCGGGGCATCCGGAGTCGCGCTACATCGCGGCGGGATGCGCCGCGTACGCCGTCGACCTCATGAACAAGATCCGCCGCGCGCTCGAGCTCGGCGGGCCGACCTTCGTCCACACCCTCGACCCGTGCCCCAAGGGCTGGGACTACCACCCGCAGTACAGCCAGGAGCTCGGCCACCTCGCGGTCGAGACGGGCATCTGGCCGCTCTACGAGGTCGTGGACGGAGTCTGCAACCTCACCGGGCCGACCAGGCAGATCGCTGAGGGACGCAAGAAGCGCAAGCCCGTCTACGAGTACCTGCGCCGGCAGGGCCGCTTCGCGCACTTCGCCGACGAGGATGTCGAGCACTTCCAGGCACAGGTCGACAAGATGTGGACGGAGTGGCTCATCCCGGGCGTCATCCCGTTCACGGTCCCGCAGAAGGACACGGCGCTCCTGCGCATCGATAAGAAGGCGCAGCCGCTGCACGAGACCGCGAAGACCGCGTAAGCCAGGGTCTCATCGCGACAGCACGGCCGGCCGCAGGACTGCAGCCGGCCGTGCTCATTGATGTCGCGAACTCCTCCCGAGGACGCGGCGCGCCACATGGGCGCAGCGCCGGACTCCGATCGGTAGCAACGTCTCGTCGCCGCCGGTGCGCTCGCGCCGGTGGCTCGTTGTTCCGGCGTGAGCTTCAGGCGGGGGCTCGTCGCCGGTGCGGCGATCTCGGCGCTCTACGTGCTCGCGGGCCACCTCGCGATGGACACCGAGCGCACCAGTGTCGCCGGCAGCGACATCGTCGCGACCGCCGTCTTCGCGGTCCTGGTACCTCTGGCACTCGTGTGGGGATGGACGTGGGTCTCGGACCGGTGGTCAGGACGCAGTGGGCCGCGGCTCCTGCTGTTCACGCTCGGTCTCGCCGTCGCGACGGCGGCGGCGTTCCCGATCGATGGCCTCGTCTTCCCCGATGCGCCCGCACACCGGTTCTCGGCGCTCCCCGTTCTCGCGGTCGACGGGATCCTCTTCGTCCTGCCGGTCGTCGGCCTCGCCGCGGTCCTCTACTGGGCGTTCGGCTCCGGCAAGCTCCCGCTCAGGCTCGCGACGCTCGCGACCGGCTACCTCGTCGCGCTCCCGCTCGGCCTGCTCTTCCCGCCTGCAGCGATGGGGATCGTCGCCGGCACCGCCGCGGGTCACTCCTGGCGCGCGCCCGGCGCGCGCGTGCTCATCTCGACGCTCGTGATCTCCCTCATGCTCATCGCGAGCATCGAGCTCCCGCTCGCGGCGGCGGCCGTCGCGGAGGCCACCGCCAGGTAGCGCCCGGGCCGCACGCGTCGCGCGCAGCCTCGTGCCTCAGCCGTCGCGCGCCCGCGCGCGCCTTGCGCGCCGTGCGGCGCCGGCGGTAGGCTCCCCGCTCAGCGAGGGAGGGAGTCAGCGATGGAAGACACGACCGCCGTTACGCGCGCGCCCGCCGATGAGGAGCCCGCCCGGGCCGTACGCACGTCGCGCCGCTCGTTCATCGGCACGGCAGCGGGCCTGACCGGGGCCGCGCTCGCCGCCGGAGCCTGGCGACCGGTCGGAGATCCGCGCGAGGTGGCGCCCGGCCGGACCTATCTGACCGGCAAGTTCGCACTGGAGCTCGACGGCACGGACGTCGGCTTCCTCAAGAGAGCGGAGGGAGGCAACGTCACCGCCGACGTCGTCACGACCTCGTCGGGGACCTACTACCGGAGCAAGCACATCGCGAACCTGAGGTACGAGGACTTCGAGCTCGACATCGACCTGTCGCTCGCGGGATCGGTGTACCAGTGGATCAACGCATCCTGGACCGGTGGAGCGCCCCGCAAGGACGGCGCGATCGTCGTCGCGGACCAGAGCCTCAACGCCATCAGCAGGCGCGAGTTCAAGGAGGCGCTCATCACCGAGACGAGGATCCCCGCGTGCGATGCGGCTTCGAAGGACGCGGGCGTCATCACGCTCCGCCTCGCCGTCGAGCAGGCCCAGAAGAAGGCCGCGAGCGGCAAGGTGAGCGGCAACCTGGGCACGAAGCAGAAGACGTGGTCTCCAGCGAACTTCCGTCTCGACGTCCAAGGTGTCGACGCGAAGAAGGTGTCGAAGATCGATGCGTTCTCCGTCAAGCAGGGCGTCACGGAGAGCTCGGGCGAGTTCCGTCACCCTGAGAAGACGCCGAGCCAGCTCGAGTACGGCGACCTCGTCGTCACCGTCGCCGAGTCGGGCTCCGCCGACTGGACGAAATGGTTCGACGACTTCGTCATCGCGGGGAACAACGGCGAGGACAAGGAGAAGCAGGCCGCGCTGAGCTTCCTCTCGCCGAACCTCGGAGAGGTCCTTGCCCACATCCACTTCTGGAACGTCGGCATCTACTCGCTCGCCGATGCGCCCGCCTCGGCCGGGGACACGCTGCGCAAGGTGATCGCGCGCCTGTACTACGAACGTGCCGAGTTCCACATCGGTCCGTGGGAGACCGGCCCGGACGGTCCGGTCTACTGCGTCAAGTGCGCGTAGCCCCGGATCACGCGGTGCGTATCGCGTAGCCCACCTGTCGCGGAAGGCGCGAGGGGTCAGCCGGAAGGCTGGCCCCTCCGCATGTCCACCAGCAGTGGCAGCGCGCACAGGATGCTCGCGGCGCCGGCGACGCCGAACACGGCGACCCACCCGAGGCCGAGGTCGAGCGCGAGCCCGGCCGCCGGCGGCCCGATGGAGCCCGCGCCGAAGCCGATGAACGCCTGCGCCGCCTGGGCGGAGCCGAGCTTGCCCGCGGGGGCAAGCTCGGTGACGCTCGTGGAGTACACGGCGGAGTCCGCGGCGACGAGCCCGCTGTACAGGAACCCCACCGCGATGAGCAGCGGCCACGGCGCGGCGCCGAGCGCGCCGAACACGAAGGCAAGCGTGCCGCTCGCGACCGCGGCCGCCAGCGCCGTGCCGGTCCGGCCGAGATGGTCAGAGATCCACCCGCCAATGAAGACCGCGGGGATCCCGGCCGCGAGGATGACCGCCGACCACCGGCCCGCCTCGCCGGTCGCGTCGGCGGTGCTCGCGCCCTGCGCGACGAGGACCGCCGCGAGGAACGCGGTCATCCAGGCGCGCGCGGCAAAGAGCTCCCAGGCGTGCCCCGAGTACGCGGCGATCGTCCGCATGAGCGGCCGGACGCGCAGAACGGACAGATCGATGACCGCGCGACCGCCCGCGGCCGGCAGCGGCGGCGCGCCGAGCATTGCGAGCGGCACCGCGAGGGCCGAGAGCGCGGCCGAGGACAGCATCGCCTCGCGCCAGCCCGTCGCGCCGCCGATGAGGACGCCGGCGTAGAGGAACGACGCCGCGGACCCGAGGTAGAAGGAGGCGACGAACAGGCCGACGTTCAGGCCGCGCCGTTGCGGCGCCGAGGTCGCGGCGACGACCCGCACGCCCGGCATGTACACGCCCGCGAGCCCCGCACCCGCGACGAGCCGCAGCGCGACCGCCGTCCACGGGTCGCGCGCGACGAGGGGCAGCGCGACGCTCGCGAGCGCGGACACGATCGCGCCCGTGACGATGATCCGCCGCGACGGGACCCGGTCCGTGAGCGGGAGCACCACGAGGACCGCGAGCGAGTAGCCGGCGAGGTACGCGCCGACGACCCAGCCGAGCGCGACCGACGAGGCGTCCCACTCCCCGCGCAGCAGCGGGACCGCGGCGGCCGGGATGTTCGACGGCAGGAGGACGAGCGCGAGCGTGAGACCGAGCAACAGGCCGCTCATCGCCCTAGCATCCCCGAGTGCTCGCCTTCCTGCTCGGTGCCGGCGCCGGGATCGCGCTCGGTGTCGTCGCGCGCATCGTTGAGACGTCGCGGCTCGCGCTCGGCCCGTACGCGTTCTACGGCAACGGCGCGCTCATCGTGCCCGCGCTCGGCTCCGGGCTCGCCCTCTACGCGCTGTGGACCTGGGCCTTCCGCGCGGGGCGACCGCGCATCGACCTCCTCTGGTCGGCGCTCGGCGTGCACCTTGGTCTGGGCGCGGGGCTGTTCGCCACCGGAGGTACGAGCCTCGCAGGCGTGTTCTTCACGGGAGTGCTCTTCGTCCTTCCCGCGGCGCTCGTCGCGTTCATCGTGCTGACGGTGCTCGAGCCGCGGCTGGCCGCCTCGCTCGGTGGCCCCCGAACGAACGCGCTGCTGCTCACGGCCCTCGTGGTCGCCGGCCTGTTCCTCGCCGTCGTCCCGTTCCCGCCGCTCGGCATCGGGCTCATCACCGGCGCCTTCACCTCGCTCGGGCGTCGTGCCACGCCGGGCGCCACGATCGGCCTCGGGGCGCTGCTCGTCGTCGTGCTGCTCGCGGCCGGCCTCGCCGTGCCGCTGCTCTTCATGCGGTAGCCCGCTCGTGAAGAAGACCTCGCTCGGCAAGGACAAGATCAAGGTCCTGCTCCTCGAATCCATCCACCCGAGCGCCGTCGCCGCCTTCGAGGCGGACGGCTACACGAATGTCGAGCGCCACGAGCGCTCGCTCACCGGGCGCGAGCTCGCGGAGCGCTTGCGCGACGCGCACCTCCTCGGCATCCGCTCGCGGACGAAGATCCCGGCTGAGGCGATCGCGGCCGCGGAGAAGCTCGTCGCCATCGGCTGCTTCTGCATCGGCACGGATCAGGTCGACCTCGCCGCCGCCGAGGCACGCGGGATCCCTGTGTTCAACGCGCCGTTCTCGAACACCCGGAGCGTCGCGGAGCTCGTGATCGGCGAGATCATCCTCCTCTGCCGCGGGATCCCGCAGCGGAACGCGGCGGCTCACCGCGGCCAGTGGCTGAAGGCGGTCGCGGGCGCGACGGAGGTACGTGGCAAGACGCTCGGCATCGTCGGCTACGGCCACATCGGCACGCAGGTCGGCGTGCTCGCCGAGGGCCTCGGGATGCACGTCGTCTACTACGACATCGAGACGAAGCTCGGGCTCGGGAACGCGGCTGCGGTGCGCTCGCTCGACGAGCTCCTGGAGCGCTCGCATGTGGTCACCCTGCACGTGCCGGAGGGGCCATCGACCGTGCGTCTCATCGGCGAGCCGCAGCTCGCGCGCATGCGTCCTGGAGGATTCCTCATCAACGCCTCGCGCGGCACGGTCGTCGACGTGGACGCGCTCGCGGCCGCACTGCGTGCGGGCCGGCTCGGCGGCGCGGCCATCGACGTCTTCCCGGCCGAGCCCACCTCGAACGACGAGGAATTCGAGACGCCGCTCCGCGGGCTCGAGAACGTCATCCTCACGCCGCACGTCGCAGGCAGCACGGTCGAGGCGCAGCAGAGCATCGGCGACGAGGTGGCCGCGAAGCTCATGAAGTACAGCAACAACGGCTCGACGCTCACCGCGGTGAACTTCCCGGAGGTCTCGCTTCCCGATCACCCCGGCAAGCACCGCGTGCTGCACATCCACCGGAACGAGCCGGGGGTGCTCGCTCAGGTGAACGCGATCTTCTCGCGCTCCGGGATCAACATCGCGAGCCAGTACCTCGAGACGAGCCGCCGGGTCGGCTACGCGGTCACGGACGTCGAGGCCGACGGGCCGCTCAGCCTCGAGGTGAAGAGACAGCTCGATGGGATCGACGCAACGATCCGGACGCGGCTCCTCTACTAGGGCCTGTCAGGGCCGCTTGCGCACAGGCGGCGGAGGGTCCGCACGGGCCGCGCGTCAGCAGCCGAATCTCCTGCACCAGCCGCGGCCGCGTCTGCGCCCCACCTCGATCGGATCCTCGCCTGTGAGCGCACCCTCCAGGGTGTCGCTCACCATCTCGAAGACGTTCCCGACACCACCGGCGACGAAAGCGAGCGCGAGGAGGACGCCCAGCGCCACCACCGCGACGATCAGGGCGTACTCGACCAGCCCGGCCGCACGCTCGTCGCGAACGAACACCCGGATGCCGGCGCGGACCCAGACGATCGTGTGCGACAGCCGGATCATCGATCGCCTCCAGCCGCTTCGTCGCGGGCCACGATCGTAGGCCCACCCCGATGGGGGACCGAGAGGCCCGCCATGCTGGCGGGCCTCTCGTGGAGCTCTAGGAGATCGTCCCCTCGGGAGGGGCAGGTGGCGGAGCTGCCGGCGAAGCCGGCGCCGCTGCTGCCTGCGGCGCGCTCGCCACCGTGTGCGGAGTCGGGGCCACGGCACCACCCTGCGGCGCTGGCGCTCCACCGGGCTGCATGGGCGGGCGCGGCGGGAAGGGCGCGCCGGCGGGCCGGAACGGCGGGCGCTCCGGGCGGGGCGGCGGCGGGCCGCCTGCCATCGCACGGGCCTGCGGCGACATCTGCGCCCGGACGTGGTCCGCGGTGTACGGGAGCATCGCCATGTGCCGCGCGCGCTTCAGCGCGGTCGTGAGCATCCGCTGGTGCTTCGCGCAGTTGCCGCTCTTGCGTCGAGGATCGATCTTCCCGCGCTCGCTGACGTAGCGGCGGATGCGCCCGATGTCCTTGAAGTCGATCTTCTTCACCTTGTCGACGCAGAACGAGCAGACCTTGCGGCGCGGGCGGCGCGGGCCGCCGAAGCCGGACCGGCCACCGCGGTCGTCGCGGTCGCCCGGACCGCCGCGGCCGCCACCACCGGAGCCACCGGGACGCGGACCGCCGTAGCGCGGACGGTCACCGGATGGTGCCGGGCGCGGGCCTTGGGGTGTCTCGGAAGCCATCTCTTCTCCTTAGAACGGGATCTCGTCGGGGTCGAACGACCCCGGCGCGCCCTCGGGCGCCTGTCCGCCGGGAACGGGACCGCCGCCCATGCCGCCTTCGCGGTCGCGACGGCTGCCGAGCAGCTGGAAGTCGTTGCAGTTGATGTCGAGGCTCGTGCGCTTCTCGCCCTCCTTGGTCGTCCACTCGCGCGGGCTGAAGCGGCCGTCGACGTAGATCTGCTGACCCTTCTGGACGATCTGCTGGGCGGTCTCGGCCTGCTTGCCCCAGCACGAGACGCGGTACCAGTCGGTCTGCTCGCTGCGGCCGTCGCCCGTGCCCGACACGCGGTTCACCGCGACGGAGAAGTCGCACACGGGGCGACCGCCCGCGGTCATGCGGAGCTCCGGGTCACGCCCGACGTTGCCGATGATGGAGATCTTCGCCATCGATGCCATGGTCTAGTCCCTGTCCTTTACGTTCATTCGTCCCGGCGGACGACGAGGTGACGGAGGATGTCCTCGGTGAGCTTGATCGTGCGCTCGAGCTCGCGCGCGGATGCGGGCGGGAGCGAGAACTCGATCACGCCGTACTGGCCCTCCCGGTGGCGCCCGATCTCGTACGCGAGGCGCCGGCGCATCGGGGGCGCGACCTTCTCGACCTTGCCGCCGAGGGTGCCGATCGTCTGCTGGAGCCGGTCGCTCACCGCGGTGAGGCGCTCTTCGTCGGCGGTGGGCTGGATGAGGTACATGAGCTCGTATGGACGCATGTGTTCGCTCCACCTCCTCTCCCTGGGATTGCCGCGAGACCGTCACGGCCGCCGTCCGGTGGTGGGGACGGAAGGCCAGCCTCGGGGCGAAAAGGCGCCGCGCCCATGAGGCGCAGCGTACGGACCTAGTGTACACGTCGATGCGTTCGGCACGGGCTTGCGGCCGCTGTCCGGATCCGGGCCGCCAGCGCTGGGTGCGATGGGCTGGCTCGTGCTGAAAGAGGACGGCACGGCGGACTGCGACGAGTGCGGCATGCCGATGTTCCCGACGTCCCGCACCGCCACCCACGTCCATCTGGACTGCGCGAACCACCACTACGGCGAGGCTCCGCTCCCCCGCGATCCGGCGGTGCTCCGCATCGTCGAGAACTGGCTTGCGAAACGCGGTGCCCAGCTCCACGTCCAGCACGAGCGCTGGGGCACCGACGACCGGAAGGGACGGGACGAACGTGACATCTGAGATCAGGCGCATCCGCTCTGCCGACCTGAGCAAGGACACGGTCCAGACCGCGGGCATGGTCCGCGCGGCAGCGATCGAACGGGACGGGCTGTGGTCCGGGATCGCCACCGCGGCGCCGAAGATGGCCTCCGGCTGGCACCACCACGGCGACAACGAGACGGTCATCTACGTGCTCGACGGCGCGGTCCACCTCGAGTTCGGCCCCGGAGGCAAGCGCAGCGTCGAGGCGCAGAGCGGCGACTTCATCCATGTGCCGCCGCGGGCGGTGCACCGCGAGTCGAACCCGCATGACCGCGAGGCGCATCTCGTCGTGACGCGCGCGGGGAGCGGCCCGGCGACGGTGAACGTGGAGGGGCCGGACTCCTAGGCCGAGCTCAGCCGGCCGGGCGCGCCAGGACCGCGCGCGCAGCAACGTACGTGGCGCCAAGCGAGGCGAGAAGCAGCGCGACCCCGATCGCGCGGTCGGCGTCCGTCGCGGAGCCGACGCCGCCCGGCACGCGCCCGGGCGGCGAGCCCGCGCCGAGCGCCGCGCGCTCCTCCGCGTCGAGGTCGCCGGGATGCGACCCGCTGCACGCGTCGGTGCTGAAGCCCGCGGGGGCGTGCTGCTTCAGGTAGAACGTGTGCTCGCTCCCCTGCTCCGCCAGGTAGTCGACGCTCGTCGCGACCACCTGACCGGGTGCCCCGCCGCCCTCGCCGCCGGGGCCGGCGGAGACGAAGATCCGCTCGACGACATCGCCCTTGTAGACGCGCTCGACCCGCACGATGAGCGCGCGCGGGTTGCGGACCGCCCCGCCCTCGAACGACACGACGTGGCCGAACACGACGGCGTCGGCGCGGGCGATGCGCTGCGGCAGCGGCTCGGGCGGCGCGCACGACGCCTCGGCCGGCGCGCTCGCGGCAAGGCCGGCCGCGGCGGCGGCGGCGGCCGCGGCGAACGCAACACCCGCGAGTCGGCGCGGCGCGCTCATACATCGAGTCTGACGTGCTTGCCGGTCGAAGAGTTCCCGCTCTCTAGACTTGAGCGGCCGGCTTACGCCAATTGGCAGAGCGGCCCGCCTTAAGAGCGGGAGGATGCGGGTTCGAATCCCGCCGCCGGCACCGGCTGGCACACTGACGCCATCCACCTGAGGAGGCCCGCATTTTGGGTGCTAGCCCGACGCGTTTCGTGATCATCGGCAACGGCGCGGCCGGCACGTACTGCGCCGAGCAGCTGCGGAAGCTCGACGCCGCCTGCGACATCCTCATGATCGACGACGAGCCGTACACGCTGTACAACCGCGTCTCGCTCCCGCGCTACCTCCGCGGCGTCCTCCTCGAGCAGCGCGTGTACGTCCGCGACCAGGAGTGGCACGACAAGCTGCGCATCGACCTGCGCCTCGAGACGAAGGTGACGCACATCGACTTCGACGCGAAGGTCGTCACGATGCAGCCGGGCGGCGAGGTCCGGTATGACCGCCTGCTGTTCGCGACCGGCGGCCGGCCGAACCCGCTCCAGGTCCCTGGCGTCGGGTCGTCGCAGTACATCTTCAACTTCCAGTACTTCGACGACGCGAAGGCGATGCTCGGTCGGATCAAGGAGTCGAAGGTCGCGGTCGTCCTCGGCGGCTCGTTCATCGGCTACGAGCTCGCCGAGGCCTTCAACCACCAGGGGCTCGAGACGCACTGGCTGCAGCGCGGCCCGTGGTTCCTCCGGCGCTCGCTCGACGAGGCCGGCGGGCGGATCGTCACGCTCCTCGCCCAGGACGCCGGCGTGCACCTCCACTACGAGGAGGCCATCGCCTCGGTCGCGCCGGTGAACGGATCGACGCAGGTGACCGGCACGAAGGGGTCGACGTTCAAGGCGGACATCGTCGGCGTCGGGCTCGGGCTGACGATGAACATCGAGCTGCTGAAGGACACGCAGGTCCAGACCAACGTCGGCGTCGTCACGAACGAGTTCCTCGAGGCGACGGTGCCGGATGTCTGGGCCGCCGGCGACGTCGCCGAGTTCTACGACGTCGTCTCGCAGCGCCACCACCGCATGGGCACCTGGGACAACTCGCTGAACCACGGACGCCACGTCGCCAAGAACATGCTCGGCGCGCGCGAGCCGTACGTGGAGGTCCCGACCTACGCCTCGAGCATGTTCAACTCGAACATCTCGGTCATGGGCGTGACGACGGAGGAGGAGCCCGAGGCCGAGGACCTCGTCGAGGTGGAGGAGGGACCCCGCAACTACAAGCGCCTCTTCTTCCTGGGCGACCGGCTCGTCGGGGCCATCCTCATCGGCAAGATGAAGGGGCGCAAGAAGGTCCTCGAGCTCATCAGCTCGCGCACGCCCATCGAGCGGCGCGAGTCGGTGCTCGAGCTCCTGGCGATGCCCGAAGTGCCGGCGAAGACGACGCCCGCGGAATAGTGCTCCAGCGCGTCGGCATCGCGGTCGCCGGCGACGAGATCGAGGGGATCCTCCACCTGCCCGACGGTCAGGCGATCGGCGGGGCCGTCGTCCTCGGCGGCCGGGGGAGCGACCTCTCGGCAGGGAACTACCTGTGTGATGCGATCTCGGGTGCGGGCGTCGCGGCGCTCCGGTTCTCCTACCGGCGGCCTGACGACTTCGCCTCGGCGCTCCCGGACGTTGCCGGTGCCGTCCGGCTGCTGCGCGCCCACCCGGCCGTGCCGCAGCGCAGCGCGGTCGTGGGCCATTCCTATGGGGCCGCGGTCACCGCGCTCGCGGCAGGCCGCGACTCGCGCGTGCGCGCGGCGGTCCTGCTCGCTCCGCCCGCGGAGCGCGACTACTTCGGTACGCTCAGGCCGATGGCAGAGCTCTCGCGGACGCGCGCGCGCGTCCTCATCGTCGTCCCGGGCGCCGACGAGCTCGTCCCGCCGGAGCACGGGTCGCGTTACGCGGCACTGCTGCGCCAGGCGGGCGTGACCCATCACCTCCTCACGATCGACGGTGCCGACCACGAATTCCTCGTGCCCGCGCACCGGAGCCAGGTGACGAGCGCTGTGACGGCGTGGCTCCGTGAGGCGCTCGCGTGAGCGGCGTGCTCGTGCTCCACCCCTGGTGGGGGCTCAACGCGGACGTGCGCGCGGTCGCCGCGAAGCTGGCGCGCGAGGGCTACCTCGTGCTGAGCCCCGACCTCTACGACGGCAAGGTCGCGACCGAGATCCCGGACGCCGAGCGGCTGATGAAGGCGGTGGACCAGGACGCCGCGCGGAGGAAGATCGACGCGGCGGTGGACGAGCTGCAGGAGCGCGGGACCCGCTTCGCGATCCTCGGCTGGAGCATGGGCGGCAACTTCGGCTGGGACCTCATCACCCGCCGGCCCGGCGAGGCGAGCGCGCTCGTGGCGTACTACGGCATCGGCGAGATCGACGAGAGCAAGGCCATCCCGCCGGTCCTCAACCACATCGGCGAGCTCGACGAGGATGTGCCGTATCTGCGCGAGATCGAAGAGGTCCTGAAGGGCGCCGGCAAGGACGTGACGACCCACGTGTACCCCGGCGCGAAGCACTGGTTCGACGAGCCGAGCCGGCCCGAGCACGACGCCGCGGCGAGCACGCTGGCGTGGGACCGAACGTTGTCCTTCTTGCGGAAGCATCTCCGCTGACGTGGTCTGCTTGAGGCGATGCCGCCCTTCGAACGCCTCGCCGGCGAGAGCTTCGCGTACCTGACGACCACCGGCCGGGTCAGCGGCAAGCCGCACACGATCGAGATCTGGTTCGCGATCGACGGATCGACGATGTATCTGCTCTCTGGCGGCGGTGACCGGGCCGACTGGGTGAAGAACATCCGCAAGGAGCCGGCGGTGCGGGTGCGCGTCGGCTCGCGGACGCTCAGCACGAAGGCGCGCATCGTGCGGGCGGGGACCGCGGCCGACACGCGGGCCCGCGAGCTCCTCGACGGCAAGTACATGGGCTGGCGCGAGGGGAAGCGCCTCTCGTCGTGGGCACGCGGCGCGCTGCCGGTCGCGGTCGACCTGCCGGCCTAGCGCCGCCGATACTGTCCGTACGGTGCCCGGACTCCTCGATGCCGTCGTCGCCCGCTCGAAGCTGCAGCGCGAGTGGGCGATGAAGGTCGTCGCCGACCTCAGCGAGGAGGAGCTGGCCTGGCGCCCTTCGACGACCGCGCACAGCATCGCGTGGACCCTGTGGCACATCGCCCGCGCCGACGACAACGCAGTGCGCGATCTGACCGGCCGCTCGATCTGGAAGGACGGCTCCTATCGCGAGCGCTGGGGGCTCACGACCGACCGGATGAACCGGATGGAGGACGGCGAGGCGGCCGCCATGCGCATGCCGCCGAAGGATGAGCTGCTCGGGTACGTGCGCGCGGTCTTTGCGGCGACCGATGCCGCGACCGATGCGATCGACGCGGCCCGATCAGAGGAACAGATCGAGAGCGGGTTCGTGGGACGCCGGATCACCGTCGGCGAGCTGTGTGTGGCCCTCGTGAGCCACGACGGCCGGCACCTCGGCGAGATGGAGTACATCAAGGGCCTGCAGGGAACTCCGGGAACGGCCACGGTCTAGCGCCGCCACGCGCTCACTTTCGCTGGAAGCTGCGTACCTCGATCCGGACCTCGCTGCGCCGCGGGTCTTCCATGAGGATCGCGGTCGCGTCGGCCGTCGCGCGCCCCGCGAGATGGTCGATGAGGATCTCGTGCTCGATGTCACGCTCCCCCACGCGCTGCACGACGACGACGACCACGGCCTCCGCGGCCTGGTCGCCGGTGTTCCCGATCTCGATCGGCAGGTAGAAGCGGCCACCTTCGGTGCGGACCTCCCCGAGCGAGGCCGTCGCTTCGATCGCGGGCGGCCGCTCGCCGCGCGCGAGCTGGACGAAGATGACGCCGCCGACGAGCGCCGCCACGACGGCGATGCTCACGATGAGCGTCACGACCTCAGCGATGTCGCGCCGGGGCCTTCGCCGGCTCATACGACGAGCCGGCCCGCGGCCCCGCCGATGGTCGCGGGCAGGCCGAGCACGACGGTCTGCGCCACGACGTCGCGGAGCGGATCGCTGAGCTCCACCCGCCCGAGCGCCAGGAGCGTCAACGCGGCCACGCCCAGGGACACGCAATAGGACAGGGTCGTCTCGGTGATCGGATGCTGGAACGGACCGGCCTGCGCCCGGCGCCTGCCGATCCCGATGAACTCGGCCTCGAAGACGATCGCGTAGCCGATGAGCAGCGACAGGACAATGAGTGCGACGAGGTGCACGAGGCTGGCCTCCGACGCGAGGAGCTGCACTTCCTCTGTCGGCGCGATGTTGAAGCAGAGGAAGAACGCGCCGAAGGCCGTGGCGGCGACATCCACGATCACGGCCCGCGCTTCCGAGCCTTCGCTCGCGGTGTCGTCGCTCCCGAGCGATCCGCGGTCGGCGAGCAGCGCGTTCCCGAGCGCGGCACCGATGCTCAGCGGGACCGTCTGCAGTGCGATGAAGCGGACCCACTGATCGAGCGGATCTGCCGGGCCCAGCCGCGCGAGCGCGACGAGCACGAGGACGGAGCCGATCGCCCCGACCGCGAGCGCCTCGACCGCCTCCTCGAGGTCGGTCGGAAGGTGATCCCTCGCCGCCCCCGTCCGGAAGCCAGAGACGTGCGCCAGTGCGATCAGGGCCACGAACGTGAGCGCGAGCATCCCGATGAGCTGCCAGGCCTCGACGTACGTGCCGATGTTCCACATCTCCTGCGTGTACAGGAGCGGGACGCCGAAGAGGAACGCGCCGCCGAAGGCACGGGCGAACGTGTCGAGCTCGCGCCCCCACCCCTTCGGCTGCTTGCGTGGACGTGCTGCTACTGCGATGCGGCTCCTGTCGGCAAGCGAGGTGCCAGGTCAGCGAGGAGGCGGTCCACTGCCGATGCGTCGGCCCCGTACTCTCACCCGTGTGTCGGAGACCCGTGAGGAGCGTCGCCTCGTCACCTGCATCTTCCTCGACATCGTGGGCTCGACCGATCTCACGGTGCGGCTCGGTCCGGAGCGACAGAAGCGCGCGCTGGACGCCGCCTTCAGCGAGCTGAAGGACCGCATCGTCGCCGAAGGCGGCACTGTCGAGAAGTACATCGGCGACGCCGTCTACGCCCTCTTCGGAGCGCCGGTCGCTCACGCCGACGACACCCTTCGCGCGCTGCGTGCCGCTCTCGCGTGCCGGTCCTGGGCAGCCGGGCCCGCTTCGCCATTCGGCATCCGGATCGGCGTCGAGACGGGTGAGGCGGTCGTCGACCTCTCGGCGGTCGAGAGCACGCAGCAGCGCATGAGCGTCGGCCCTGTCGTGAACATGGCCGCACGGCTCGAGCAGGCGGCCGAGCCGGGCCAGATCCTGGTCGGGCCCACGTGCCACGCCGCGACCGAGACGACGGCCACGTTCCGCTCGCTCGGGCCGATGACCTTCAAGGGCTTCACCGAGATGGAGGTGTGGGCGCTCGAGGCCATCGGCAGCACGACGACCACGATCGACCTGCCATTCGTCGGACGATCCTCGGATCTCGAGATCCTCCGGCTCGCCTATGCGCGCAGCAGGCAGCGTCCCGTGCTGGCCCTGGTGAGCGGCCCGCCCGGTCAGGGCAAGACCCGGCTGGTCAAGGAGCTCGTCGACTCGACCGGAGGGACGACGTTCGTCGCGCGTTTCCGGCCTGCGGGCGAATCGGGCGCGGCGGCGCCGTTACGCGGCCTCCTCGGTGGTCCCGGCGGGAGCCGCGAGCAGGTCGGGACCGCCCTCGTTGACGTGGCAGATCCGGCCGAGCGCGAGCGGATCGCTCGCGCGGTCCTCCACAGCGCGGGGCTCGAGCAGGACGAGCGGTTGGCAAGACTGCCGAACGAGGAACGGACCGACGAGATCGTCCATGCCTGGCGCCGCTACTTCGCCGCGGGCGGTACGCCGCTGCCGGTCGTCTGGTTCGAGGACCTGCACTGGGCGGACGAAGAGACGGTGCGGCTGGTCGACCGGCTGACGCTGTCCGCCGGTCCGCTCTTCGTCATCGCCACGGCGCGTCCGGAGTTCGCACAGGCGGCCGGGTTCCGGCCCGGCGGCGACCGCTTCTTTGTGGAGCTGGGGCCGCTCGAGTCCGCCGACGCGCAGGCGCTCGCGGGTCATGCCGGGACGGTGGATGCCGCGACGGTCGAACGCGCGCAGGGCAATCCCCTCTTCATCGTCGAGCTCGCCCGGACGTCCTCCAGCGGCGGCACGCTGCCGCTCACGCTCCAGGGAGCGCTCGGAGCCCGCCTTGACGAGCTCGGGGCCGAAGACCGCCAGCTGCTCTCGCATGCGTCGGTGATCGGCGACACGTTCACCGTCGGCGACGCGGTGTTCCTGTCCGGCCGGGACCCCTCGAACGTCGCCCCGGCCCTAGCCCGCCTTGCCGATCTCCTCTACCTGCGTCGCGTGGACGGCGCCTACCGTTTCCACCACAACATGTTGCGCGACGTCACGTACGGGCGGCTCCTCGTCGCCGACCGCATGGGCCTGCATGCCCGGCTCGCCCGCGAGCAGGAGGACCTCGATCCCGATGTCCGCGCGCACCATTGGTGGCAGGCGCTTCGCCCCCCGGACGCCGATTGGGTCTGGGCCGACAGCGACGAGCGCGACGCGCTTCGGCGGGCCGCGGCGCAGGCGCACATCGCCGCCGCGGAGCGGCACCTCGAGCGCCACGACGCGCGGCGCGCACTCGAGGTGCTCGGGCGGGCGGAGC
>DASSPF010000126.1:0-16227 GCA_035699805.1 Candidatus Limnocylindria bacterium
GCGGTTTACGACCCGAAGGCCTTCATCCCGCACGCGGCGTGGCTGCGTCAGGGTTTCCCCCATTGCGCAAAATTCCTAACTGCTGCCTCCCGTAGGAGTCTGGGCCGTGTCTCAGTCCCAGTCTGGCTGGCCATCCTCTCAGACCAGCTACGGATCGACGCCTTGGTAGGCCGTTACCCCACCAACTAGCTAATCCGCCGCAGGCCCCTCCCAAAGCGTCTTGCGACTTTGAGCACCGAAATGGATCGGTGGTCACATGCGGTATTAGCGACTCTTTCGAGTCGTTATCCCCCACTTCGGGGCAGGTCACCTACGTGTTACTCAGCCGTTCGCCACTAGCCTCAGCCCTTGCGGGCTTTGGCCCGTTCGACTTGCATGTTTTATGCACGCCGCCAGCGTTTGTCCTGAGCCAGGATCAAACTCTCCGACAAAAAATCAGACCACTCTTTCGAGCGGTCCGTTCAAGCTTCGAGTTCGATCAAAAAATCGATAAAGTCGCGCTGGACGTTCCTGCCACTCTTCAGCTGTTAAAGATCGTGCCCCGACCTCCCAAAAGGATTCGGCCTACGGGCGTGGTTGCGGACGCTCATCATACCCAGCGGACGACGCCGGCGTCAACGCGGCCCGGAGCAGGCGAGCGGCCTTCCGTGCCTTCGCAGGGGACCCTGCGAGAGCGCGTGGACCTAGGGCATCGCGCGGCGGCCCTCCAGGGCACGGCTGACGGTCACTTCGTCCGCGTACTCGAGGTCCCCGCCCATGGGGAGACCGCGCGCCAGGCGCGTCAGCCGGGCGCCCGAGCCGGCAAGCAGCTGAGCGACGTACATCGAGGTGGCCTCCCCTTCCAAATTCGGGTTCGTCGCCAGGATCAGCTCCTCGATGCCGCCCCGCTTCACGCGCTCGACCAGCTGCGGGATCTTGAGATCGTCCGGGCGCACCCCGTTCACCGGCGAGATCGCGCCATGGAGGACGTGATAGCGGCCCCGGTACTGGCCGGTCCGCTCGATCGCGAGCACGTCGAGGGGCTCCTCCACCACGCACACCACCTTCGCGTCGCGCTCGTCTGACGAACAGATGACGCAGGGGTCGGTCTCGGCGATGTTGAAGCACACCGCGCAGTAGCGAAGGTCGGTCTTCACCGAGCGGATGGCCGCGGCGAGCGCCTCCGCGTCGGGCAGCGGCGTGCGCAGGATGTGATACGCAAGGCGCTGCGCGGTCTTCGGACCCACGCCGGGCAGCTTGGAGAGCTCGTCGATGAGGCGGGCGAGCGGCCGCGCGAGCGCGCTCGGCAATCACATACCCGGAAGCTTGAGCCCGCCGGTGACGCTGCCCAGGCGCTGCGCCGCGAGCTCGCGCGACTTCGCGAGCGCATCGGCGAACGCGGCGCGCACGAGGTCCTGGAGAGTGTCCACGTCATCCGGGTCGACCGCATCCTTCTGGATGCGCACGTCCTTGATGTCCTGTGTTCCGGTGAGGACGACGACGACGGCGCCACCGCCCGCGGTCCCCTCGACCGTGGCCTCAGCGAGCTCCGTCTGGGCCTTCGCCATGTCGGCCTGCATCTTCTGCGCCATGCGCGCGAGGTCACCCATGTTCTTCATCAGCTCGTCCTCTTCATCACTCGATCTCCATGATGCGATCTGGCCTGCGGAAGATCTCGAGGGCCGCGCGGTGCATCGGATCGTCCGACGCGGGCGGGGCGTCGGCGGGAAGCGGCTGCACCACGCAGCGCACGCGCACGGTGCAGCCGAGCCGCTCGGATAACCCGGACTCGAGCTCCGGGCGCAGACGATCGTGCCACAGCGAGCGTGCGAACTCCGTCGCGAATCCCACGACGATGGTGCTGCCGTCGATGCTGAGCGGCTCCGCGTCGAGGAGGTGTGCCGCCTTCCCGATGCTCTGCGTCTTCTTCTCCTCCACGAACGACACCCAGGCGTTCCGGACCTCCGGGAGCGCGACGGCCGCGACCTGCGCGCGGCGGGCGGCGAGATCCACCACGGCGCTGGGATCGCGTCGCGGTGCCGCTGCGGCGGTCGTGGCGCTCGCCCGCGTGTCCGCCCGCGGCACGCTGCGCACCGGCGCGGCCGACGGGGCCGTGCGCGCAGCCGGACCGGATGCCGCGCGTCCGGTCGGCGTCGGTGCGCCCGCAGGCGCCGCGGGCGTGGCGGCGGTGACCAGGTCGAGCACCGCGAGCTCGAGCGGAAGCGCCGTGCCCTCGCTCGACTTCAGCTGCTGCTCGGCCTCGATGAGGCGTTTCGCGATGCGCGCCAGCCGTTCCAGCGTGAATTTCGGGGCCTGCTCCTTCAGCTTCGCCGACACGCCCTCGCTCGCGGTCTCCATCACCTTGCCCGTCGACAGCACGAGCACGAGCGCGCGCATGTGATCGAGCGCGCGCCGGACGAAGAGCCGCAGGTCGCGGCCGTCGTCCACGAGCCCGCCGATGAGCCGGACGCCCGCGGCACCGTCGTTGGCGGCGAGCGCGTCGAAGAGCAGCCCGGACTCCTCCCACTCGGAGACGCCCAGGAGCTCGTCCACGTCCTTGAGGCCGATCTTGCCGTCGGAGAAGGTCGCGACCATGTCGAGCACGCTCTCTGCGTCGCGGAGCGAGCCCTGCGCGTGGCGCGCGATCGCCTCGAGCGCCGCCGGCTCCACGGCCAGCTTCTCCTGTCTGCAGATCGCAGCGAGCTGCTCGACGACGCCCTTGTACGGGATCCGCCGGAGGTCGAAGCGCTGGACGCGCGAGATGATCGTGCTCGGGATCTTGCCTGCTTCGGTGGTGGCGAGGACGAAGATGACGTGCGGCGGCGGCTCCTCGAGCGTCTTCAAAAGGGCGTTGAACGCGTCGTTGGTGAGCTGGTGGGCCTCGTCGATGACGTAGACCTTGTACTGGCCCTGCGACGGCGCGAAGCGGACCTTCTCGCGCAGGTCGCGCATCTCGTCCACGCCGCGGTTGGAGGCGGCGTCGATCTCGATGAGGTCGAGAAAGCGGCCTTCGCGGATGGCGAGGCAGCTCTCGCAGGCGTCACACGGCTCGCCGTCCTTCGCCTTCGTGCAGTTCACCGCCTTCGCGATCAGCCGCGCGATGGTCGTCTTGCCGATGCCGCGCGAGCCCGACAGCAGATAGGCGTGCGAGACCTGACCCGAGGCGATCGCGTTACGGAGCGTGCGGGTGACGTGCTCCTGGCCGACGATGGCCGCGAACGTCTGCGGGCGGTAGCGGCGATAGAGGGCAGAGCGCTCCGGCACGGGTCGAGGATAGCCGCGAACGGTGACGCCAGGGAGTGGACTTGCCGTGCACCCTCCGTCGATCACGACATCTCGGGCACGCACACGTGGAACGGCTCGGACCAGGCGCGCCTGCGGCACACGACGACGACCGCTTACCGCTGCTTCCTTCCGGATCTGACGGGGTTCGCGGGTCGCCGCTGCACAGGACCCGATCGTCAACACCACGCCACGCGCGCTGCGACCGCGATGCCGGACCTCGGGAGGGGATTCAGCCCCGCTGGAGCGGATTGCGGGTACAGGGCACCGCTAGCTCCCCGCCTAGCACGGCACCTCCGATGTTACCCCGCGTCGCGATCGATGATCTGCGCCGCGACCTCGTGCAGATCGGCGCCCCAGACATCGGGCCGCTCCACGAGCGGGTTCCAGATCATGCCCGGACGCGCGACGAACGCCGCGGCCGCGCCCGCGCGAAGCGCCCCCGCGACATCCCAGGTGTGCGCCGCGACGAGCCGCGTCTGGGCCACGGCGACGCCCATCCGGCGGGCCGCGTCCTCGTACGCCTCTCGCGCCGGCTTGAGGCGCTTGGCATCGTCTGCGGTGAGCGCCATCTCGAAGAGGTCCCGGATGCCCGCGTGCGCGAGCTGCGCCTCCTCGACCGCGGCGGTCGAGTTGGTGAGCGCGGCGAGGCGGAAGCCCGCGTCGCGCAGGCGCGTCAGCGCCGGACGGACGTCCGGGTGCGCGGGCAGGGTGCGCACGCCGGCGAGGATGGCCTGCTCGTCGTCGGGCCGGAGCGTGATCCCGCGGCGCTCCGCGGTGAGCCGAAGAGCGGTGCGGAAGTGGGAGCCGAAATCCACGTACGGCCCGGTGACAGTGAAGAGGAGCGCCGAGCCGAGCATCGTCGCGAACCATTCGCGGCGCACCGCGGCGTCGCCGAAGACCCGAGCGAACTGGGGGTCGAGCGCCGCCATGTCGAGCAGCGTCTCGTTCACGTCGAAGAGCAGCACCCGTCGGGGCGTCATGCGGAGAGGGCGGGATTCGAACCCGCGAGCCTTTCGGCTACCCGCTTTCCAAGCGGGCGCACTCGGCCACTATGCGACCTCTCCCAGCGGAGAGGGCGGGATTCGAACCCGCGAGGCTTTCGCCTACCGCTTTTCGAGAGCGGCACCATCAACCACTCGGACACCTCTCCACAGCAAAGTCTACTGTCGCGTCGGGGTCGGAACGCGCCGACCGGTGAACGCGGCGTCGTGCGACTTCTCCCTAGACTTCAGCGCACATGCCGCTCCGCCGCCTCCATTACGCCTGGATCATCGTCGCCGTCACGCTCGTCACGCTCATGGCGGCGCAGGCGGTGCGCGCGGCGCCCGGCGTCATCATCGTCCCGCTCGAGCGCGAGTTCGGCTGGGACCGCGCCTCGATCAGCCTCGCGGTGGCCGTTTCGCTCCTGGCCTTCGGGCTCGGCGGCCCGCTGGGCGGCACCCTGCTCGAGCGCTTCGGTCCGCGGCGCGTCCTGACGGGCGGCGTGCTCCTCATCGCAAGCGGTCTGGTCGCTCTCCTCTTCATCACCGAGCTCTGGCAGCTGTTCATCGTGTGGGGTCTCGTCATCGGTCTCGGCACCGGTGGTGCCGGACAGGTGGCGAGCGCGGCCATCGCCCAGCGCTGGTTCCGCACGCACCGCGGGCTCGTCGTCGGCCTGTTCGGCGGATCCACCTCCGCCGGCCAGCTCGTGTTCGTCCCGGCCATGGCCGCGCTCACGGTCGCGACAGGCTGGCGCTCGGCGATCGTCCTGCTCCTCGGCGCCGCCCTCGTGGTGATCGTGCCGCTCGTCCTCTTCATGCGCGACCGGCCGGCCGACGTGGGCGCGAGAGCGGTGGGCGAGGGCGAGACGCTGACCGCGAGCCAGAAGGCCGACGACGCGCGGCGGACGCCGCTCGGCGTGGCCCTGCGGCGCCGGGAGTTCTGGCTCCTCGCGGCGAGCTTCTTCGTATGCGGCTACACCTCGAACGGACTCATCGGCACACACCTCATCCCCCACGCCGTGGAGCACGGCTTCACCGAGGTCGCGGCGGCAAGCGCGCTCGCCCTCCTCGGCGCGCTGAACATCGCCGGGACGCTCGCCTCCGGGTGGCTCACCGACCGCTACGACAACCGGAAGCTGCTGGCGTTCTATTACGGCTTCCGCGCGCTCTCGCTCCTCGCCCTGCCGCTCGTCTACGAGATGCAGGGCCTGGTGCTCTTCGCGATCGTCTACGGCCTCGACTGGATCGCCACCGTGCCCCCGACGGTGAACCTCACCGCGACCATCTTCGGGCGCGCCTCGGTGGGCACGCTGTACGGTTGGATCTGGTTCTCGCACATGGTCGGGGCGGCGCTCGCCGCCTACGCCGGCGGCTTCTTCCGCGTCCTGCTCGGCGACTACCACCTCACGTTCGTCAGCGCTGCCATCATGGGCTTCATCGCCGTTGGTCTGGTGCTCCAGATCCCGGCACGCCGCTTGATGCCACACCCGAGCGAGCTCGCTCCAGCGGTCACCTAGACCCAGCACGCGGGAGGACAGCACGATGGACGTCGCCACGAAGACCACGGTCACCCCGGGAAAGGCGCGCGGTATCGAGGCCTGCGCCGACGAGCGCGGCATCATCCGCGCCGCCGCCATGGACCAGCGCGGCTCGCTGAAGAAGGAGATCGGCAAACAGGGCGGCCCCACGACGAACGAGGCGCTCACCGAGTTCAAGGCGCTCGTCACGAAGGTCCTGACGCGCCACGCGAGCGCGATCCTCATGGATCCCGAGTACGGCCTGCCGGCCATCGCCCAGCGCGCGCCGGGGACCGGTGTGCTCCTCGCGTACGAGAAGACGGGGTACGACGCGAACACGAAGGGTCGCCTCCCGGATCTCCTGGACCAGTGGAGCGTGCGCCGCCTGGTGGAGGCCGGAGCGGATGCCATCAAGGTGCTCATCTACTACGACCCGTTCGACGACAAGGAGATCCTCGAGCGTAAGCACGCCTGGCTCGAGCGCATCGGCGCCGAATGCGCGGCGCTCGACGTGCCGTTCTTCCTGGAGCCGCTCGCGTACGACGACGACATGGACGAGAAGGGGCTCGAGTTCGCCAAGCGCAAGCCCGAGTACGTCAAGGCGTACATGGCAAAGCTCTCCGAGCGGCGGTTCGGCGTGGACGTGCTCAAGGTCGAGGTCCCCGTGAACATGGCCTACGTGCAGGGCAGCAGAGCGAACAAGAGCGGCGAGGTCGCGTACAGCAAGGCCGAGGCGCTCCGCCACTTCAAGGACGCGTCCGACGCGGCCACACTGCCGTTCATCTACCTCTCGGCGGGTGTGGACGACGACGTCTTCCGGGAGAGCCTGGAGTACGCGGCCGAGGCCGGCGCGAAGTTCAACGGCGTCCTCTGCGGGCGCGCGACCTGGAAGGACGGCATCCCGGTGTACGCCAAGCAGGGGGCAGCGGCGTTCGAGAGCTGGCTCGGCGATCGCGGGGTGAAGAACATCCAGATGCTGAACGAGGTGCTGCGCCGCTCCGCCACGCCGTGGTGGAGCGTGTACGGAGGGAAGCAGGCGGTCGGCATCTAGCGCGCCTATGCTCGCGGGATGACCAGCAGCGAGGTCGTCCTGCGGACCAGCGGCCTGGTGAAGCGTTTCGGCACGCTCACCGCGGTGGACCGCCTCGATCTCGAGGTCCACCGCGGGGAGGTCGTCGGCCTCCTCGGACCCAACGGCGCCGGGAAGAGCACGACGATCGGCATGATCCTCGGCCTGGTGCGTCCCACCGCCGGCACCGCCTCGGTCCTCGGCAAGGACGTCGTGGCGCACCGCGAGGAGGCGCTCGCGGCCCTCGGCGCGATGCTCGAGGTCACCAGCTTCTACCCGCACCTCACGGGCCGGCAGAACCTCACCGCACTCGCGATGCTTCGTGGCGGCGGCGCCCTGTCGCGCGTGGACGGGCTCCTGAAACGGCTCGGCCTGGGCGACCGGGGCGGCTCGAAGTTCCGCACGTATTCGCTGGGGATGCGCCAGCGTCTGGGGATCGCGTCGACGCTCCTCTCCGATCCCGCGGTGGTCATCCTCGACGAGCCGGGGAACGGGCTCGATCCCGCCGGTCAGCGCGAGATCCGCGAGCTCACCCGCGAGCTCGCCTCCGAGGGCCGCGGCGTGCTCCTCGCATCCCACCTACTGCACGAGGTCGAGCTCGTCTGCGACCGCGTCGTCGTCATCCAGAAGGGCCGCATCATCGCGGCCGGCACGATCGCCGAGATCACGCGTGGTGGCAGCTCCTACCAGATCGTCGTCAGCGAGCCGGATCGCGCCGCGGAGATCCTCCGCGGGCTGGATGGTGTGCGCGAGGTCCGCCGCACCGATCGGGGCCTCGAGGTCGTCGCCGATGCGGACCGCGGCGACCAGTTCAACCGCGCGCTCGTCGCGGCGAGCCTTTACGCGAGCGCCATCATCCCGCGACAGAGCTCGCTCGAGGACGTGTTCCTGGAGCTCACCGAGGAGGAGTCACCGGGTGCTGCGCCTGCTTCGTAGCGAGGTCTACCGCCTCGTCCGCCGGTGGATGCCGTGGGTGCTCCTGGGCATCACCGTGCTCCTGGCGTTCCTGTTGTACGAGCTCGTCTGGCTCACCACGAACGCGCAGCTCGAGGCGCTCCGCAGCGGCAGCGCTCCGGCGAATCCCAACGCGCCGCCGCCGGAGGTGCAGATCCGCTCCATCGAGGGAGCCATCCAGACGCTCCGGCCGGCGCAGCTCACGCGTCTGGGCGTGGGCTTGGTCGCGGGCCTCGGCACGATCGTGGTCATCGTGTTCAGCGCGAGCCACCTCGGCACCGAGTGGGTCTGGGGCACGCTCCGCACGGTGCTCGCGGCCGGCGCGGGCCGCGCCCAGCTCCTGGCGTCGAAGTACCTCACGCTGGTCGGCTTCGCGCTCGTCTACGTCGTGGTCGGCCTGGCGGCGACCACCGCGGCGAGCTTCCTCGTCTCCTCGCAGGCGGGCCTCGACACCTCCGGCTACGACATCGGCGTCGTGGCGTCGGCCGGCGCGCGGACGCTGTTCGGGTTCCTCCCCTACATGGCGCTCGCGGCGCTCATCGCGCTGTGGTTCCGGTCGGCTGGCGGGGGCATCGCCGCGGGCCTGGTCATCAACTTCACCGAGAGCCTCGTCACCCAGCTGCTCGTGCAGTTCAACAAGGACTTCGTGAGCGTGGCGAACTTCGGCATCTCGCGCAATGTCCAGGCGATCTCGCGAGTGGCTGACGCACCGCCGGCCGGCGCGAACCCCTCGGTCCTCGCGACCCTTCCCGACCAGACGCAGGCCGTCGTGGTGCTCGTGCTGTGGACGATCCTCTTCGTGGCGCTCGGGTTCTGGCGCCTGCGCACGCGGGACATCACGCTGTCATAGGGGTCGCGGCCACCCCTTGCCTTAGTCCACCTGGTTAGTCAAGATGGTGCCGATATGAAGGCCGTGAACATCCATGAAGCGAAGACGCACCTGTCCCGCCTGATCGCCCGCGCGGTCGACGGCGAGGAGATCGTGATCGCGAAGGCCGGACGTCCCGTCGCGAAGCTCGTCGGGCTGGCAAAGCCGGTCCGTCGCCGCGAGCTCGGTCTTGCGAGAGGCAGGATCGTCATCCACGACGACTTCGACGCGCCGCTGCCTCGCGACATCCGCCGAGCCCTCGGCGAATGAGGCTGCTCCTCGACACCCACACGCTCCTGTGGGCGCTGGCCGAGCCGGAGCGACTCTCGCGGCGCGCTCGACGAGCTGTCGAGGACGAGCGCAACGACGTCCTCGTCAGCGCCGCGAGCGTCTGGGAGATCGCGATCAAGGCGGGTCTCGGTCGGCTGGGGCCAGACGGGGCCGCGATCGAGCGGACCCTCCCCGAAGAGATCGAGCGGCATGCGTTCCAGCCGCTCCCGGTCCAGATACGCCACGCGCTCAGGGTGGCCACCCTGCCGGCGGTCCATCGGGATCCGTTCGATCGCCTCTTGGCTGCTCAGGCCATCGTCGAGGGCCTCCAGGTGGTCACGGCGGATCGCGAGCTGCGCGCCTACGGTCTCAGGATCGTCTGGTAGGTCGGGGCAAGCCGCTCGCCGCTCACTCGGGCCGGACGCGATGGCCGGCGAAGAACTCCTTCAAGAGGGCCTCGCCCTCGCCGCGCAGGACCCCCATCCGCCACTTCGGATGGTGGTTCAGCCCGCGCTCGTCGAAGACCTGCGCCACCGAGATCACCGCACCGGCCTTCGGGTCGGGCGCGCCGAAGACCACGAGCGGCACGCGCGCGAGGACGATCGCTCCGGCGCACATGACGCACGGCTCGAGGGTGACGTAGAGCGCGCAGTCGTCCAGGCGCCACCGGCCCAGACGCTGGCCCGCCTCGCGCAGCACGAGGACCTCGGCATGCGCGGTGGGGTCGGCATCGGCCTCCCGGCGGTTCCCGGCCCGCGCGATGACCTCGCCACGGCTGACGATCGCGGCCCCGATGGGGACGTCGTCATGCTCCATGGCGGCGCGGGCCTCGGCCAGGGCCACGGACATGTGCTCGGGGTCGGCGCCGACCTCTGGCAACGGTCTCACCAGGACACCATGCGGCATCCGCCGGCCGCGCTCTGTTCTGGTCGCACGATATTGCTATGATATCATCCGGCTATCGGTCGCAAGGAAAGGGGAGTACCCGTGATCCGTGAATACCGCGCTCCGCTCATCAACGGCATGGTGATGGTCGCCGTGCTCGTCGCGCTGGACCTGTCCGCGCTCGCCGGCCTCGTCACCAGCGTGCAGAACGGTCAGACCGCCGGGATCGTACTGGCGGCCATCGCCGTGGTCGTCGTGACCGGCTCGTTCGCCGGTCTCATGCTCGTGAACCCCAATGAGGCGCTCGTGCTGCAGCTCTTCGGCGGGTACGCCGGGACCGCGCGCGACGCCGGCTTCTGGTGGACCAACCCCTTCGCGTTCCCCCGTCAGCGCGTCAGCCAGCGCATCCGCAACTTCGAGAGCGCGAAGCTCAAGGTGAACGACCGCGACGGGAATCCCATCGAGATCGCGGCGATCGCGGTGTGGCGCGTCACCGACACGGCGGAGGCCGTGTTCCAGGTGGACGACTACGAGAACTTCGTCAAGGTGCAGAGCGAGGCTGCGCTGCGGAACCTCGCCACGACGTATCCGTACGACGCGCACACCGACGGACAGCTCTCGCTCCGCACGAGCTCGTCCGAGATCCAGGATCGGCTCCGCAGCGAGATCCAGGAGCGCCTGGCGAAGGCCGGCATCGAGGTGATCGAGGCCCGCATCAGCCACCTCGCGTATGCGCCGGAGATCGCCCAGGCGATGCTGCGACGGCAGCAGGCGAGCGCCGTCGTGGCCGCGCGGACGCGCATCGTGGAAGGTGCCGTGGGGATGGTCGAGATGGCGCTCGAGGAGCTCAACAAGCGCAACGTCGTGGAGCTCGATGAGGAGCGCAAGGCGGCGATGGTGAGCAATCTCCTGGTCGTGCTCTGCAGCGAGCAGAGCACCCAGCCGGTCGTCAACGCCGGCACGCTGTACACGTAGGACGGTGAGAGCGAAGAAGGCGTACCTCCTGCGACTCGACGCGGAGCTGCACGAGGCACTGGCTCGCTGGGCAGCGGACGAGCTCCGGAGCGCGAACGCGCAGATCGAGTTCGTGCTCCGGCGCGCGCTGCAGGAGGCGGGTCGGATGCCCGCGAGCCCGGCCGGCCGGCCGACGCGGCCGCGGCGGACCTGACCCGCTACGCCTCGCGTTCGAACAGCGTGGCGATCCCCTGCCCCACCCCGATGCACATCGTGGCGAGCGCGTAGCGGCCGCCACGCCGCTCGAGCTCGCGCAGCGCCGTGCCGGCAAGGCGCGCGCCCGACGCGCCGATGGGATGGCCGACGGCGATCGCGCCGCCGTTCGGATTGGTGCGGTCCTCGGGCAGGCCGAGCTCGCGAATGCAGGGGATGACCTGCGCGGCGAAGGCCTCGTTCAGCTCGATGACGTCGATCGCATCCACGCCCATGCCCGTGCGCGCTTGGAGCTTCCGGACGGCCGGGATCGGACCGAGGCCCATGTAGTCGGGATGCACTCCCGCGCTCGCGCTCGCGACGACCCGTCCGAGCGCCCGCAGACCGAGCGCGGCGGCCTTCTCGCGCGACGCGACGATGAGCGCGGCCGCGCCGTCGTTGATGCCGGAGGAGTTCCCGGCGGTGACCGTGCCGCCGTCCTTGAAGGCGGGCCTGAGCTTCGCGAGCCGTTCGGCGGTCGCGTCCGGCCGCGGGTGCTCGTCCTCGGCGACCAGCTCCCTGCCGTTGTGCACCGGCTGGATCTCACCCCTGTGGAACCCGCTCGCCTTCGCGCTCGCGTAGCGCTGCTGGCTCCGGAGGGCGTAGGCGTCCTGCGCCTCGCGCGCGACGCGCTCCTTCACGCAGACGTTCTCGGCGGTCTCGCCGAGGGAGATCGGGTGATAGCCCAGGTCGACCATGCGCGGGTTCGTGAGCCGCCAGCCGATGGTCGTGTCGTACACGGTGCGCTCGCCGCGCGGGAACGCCTCGGACGGCTTGAGCATGACCTGCGGGGCCCGCGTCATGCTCTCCACACCGCCGGCGATGACGATGTCGGCCTCGCCGGCGCGGATCCGCCGCGCCGCGTCATTCACCGCTTCGAGCCCGCTGCCGCAGAGCCGGTTCAGCGTGATGCCCGGAACGGTCTCCGGAAGACCCGCGAGCAGGGCGGCCATGCGCGCGACGTTGCGGTTGTCCTCGCCCGCCTGATTTGACGCGCCGAAGACGACCTCGTCGATGTCGGCGTCGCCGATATCGGTGCGCTCCAGGACCGCACGGATGACGTGCGCCGCGAGATCGTCGGGGCGGACTGCGGCAAGCGCGCCGCCGTAGCGGCCGATGGGTGTGCGCACGTACCCCAGCACGACCGCGTCGCGCGGATCACCCGACATCTCTCACCGTCCCTCGAACCGGGCGGGGCGCTTGGCGACGAACGCGCGCACCCCCTCAGCGTAGTCGTGCGTGCGGCCGGCGCGATCCTGGAGGCCCGCCTCCAGGTCGAGGAACGCCGCGAGGTCGTGATCCCACGACGCAGCGAGGCCCTCCTTCGAGAGCGCGAACGCCGCCGTGGCGCCGCTCGCGACCGCCAGCGCGTACGCGCGCCACTCGCGCGCGAAGACCTCATCCGGCCAGACACGCGTGACCAGACCGATGCGCAGCGCCTCGTCGGCGCTCACCGGCTCGCCGGTCAGGATCATGTCCATGGCACGCCCCCACCCGACCAGTCGCGGGAGGAAGTAGGCGGAGCCGGCGTCGGGCACGAGCCCCACCCGGCCCCACGCGGCGCGGAACGTCGCCGACGCCGCGGCGACGCGGACGTCGCACGCGACGGCGATGCCCAGCCCCGCGCCGGCGACGACTCCGTTGACCGCCGCGATGACCGGCTTGCGCATCCCGCGGATGGCGGCGATGACCGGGTGGTAGCGGCGGCGCAGCTCGTCCCCCAAGTGCAGGTCCTTCCCCACCTCGACCATCGCGGCGCGGTCGCGCAGGTCCTGGCCCGCGGAGAACGCGCGTCCGGCACCGGTGATGACCACCGCGCGGATCGCGTCGTCCCGCGCGACATCGTCGACGGCGACCGCGAGCGCGGTCGTCAGCGCCTCGTCGAACGCGTTCAGGACGTCGGGCCGGTCCAGCGTGATGACGGCGAGGGACCCGTCCCGGTCCAGGCGCAGCGGTCCGCCCACTAGCGGCCCTTGAACTCGGGCTTGCGCTTGGCGACGAAGGCCTCGACGCCCTCCTGCTTGTCCTCGGTGGCGAACGTCAGATAGAACGCCTTCCGCTCGAACTCGAGCCCGGCGTCGAGCGAGGAGTTCCAGGCCAGGTCCACCGCCTCGGTCGCCAGGCGCGCGGCCACCGGGGCCTTCTCGGCGATGGTGCGCGCGAGCCCCTTGGCATCATCGAGCCAGGTCGCCGCGGGATACACCTGGGCGACAAGGCCGATGGACTTTGCCTCGGCGGCGCTGATGAAGCGGCCGGTGAGGATGATCTCGTTGGCGACCCACTTCCCCACCGCGCGCGTGAGGCGCTGCGTCCCACCCGCACCGGGGATGATGCCCAGATTGATCTCGGGCTGTCCGAACTTCGCGGTCTCCGACGCCACGATGATGTCGCAGATCATCGCGAGCTCGCAGCCGCCACCCAGGGCGAAGCCCGAGACGGCCGCGATGATCGGCGTCTTCACTCGTCGGATGACCTCCCATTTCGCGGTGAGGTCCTGCGCGAGCATGCTCACCGGCGTCACGCCGACGAACGCCTCCTTGATGTCCGCGCCCGCGGCGAAGGCCTTCTCGTTCCCGGTGAGGACGATGCAGCGGCAGGCAGGGTCGTCGTCGAGCTCGCGCAGCGCGGCGCCGAGCTCCGTGAGGACCTCCTCGTTGAGCGCGTTCAGTACCTGCGGCCGGTTTAGCTGGACGACACCGATGGGCCCGTCACGCGTCACGAGGATCGTGTTCGCCATCGCGCACCTCCACGGGGACCGTTCTCGCGGCCACCGCTGTTACCGAGTATTGAGATTTTCTGCGACTTCGCCGAAACGCGCGCGGCGCGCGGGCGCCGGATAGTGACCACCCTGCACATAAGCGCAGTTAGAGGTGGGTGGTGGCAATGAAGCGTATCCGCATCCCGATGGGCATCCTGGCGTTCGTCGTCGCGACCTCGCTCCTGGGCGGCTCGGTGTGGGCCGGACCGCAGTGGTGCGAGGAGGACCCCCAGTTCGTGGTGAACGGCCGAGCCGTGGACGTCACCATGCTGTTCGAGGGCCAGTACGCCTCCAAGGTCAAGGGCAGCGTGCACTTCGACATGCAGGTCCCGTCGAACGCGGTGGCGGCGGTCGTCGCACTGCCGGGTACGGTCCCGGTGACCGCCTCCATCTCCTACACGCTCCCGCCGTACTACGGGCTCCTCCAGGAGATCCCGGTCATCGTCACGGTCTCGATGAAGGCGTCGGCCAGCTTCCCCACGTACACGCTCGTGACCGGCACGTACGAGAAGCTCACCTCGACCATCGAGGGCACCTCGACGAAGCCGACCAAGGTGAAGTTCTCGCTCACGGGGCTGTGATCGGTGCGTAGCCTCCGCTGGCAGCTGCGCGCGTACATCCTCGCGGTGCTGGCGCTCGCGACCGCGATGCTGGGGCTTGCGGTCGCGGGCGCGGGGACGCCCTCGCAGGCGCATGCAGCCATGGCCGCCATCCTCCTGACCATGGCCAGCGCCGCCCAGGTCTGGCCGTTGCACCTATCCACGAAGGTGAAGATCACGGTCGATGACATGCCCACGTTCGCCGCAGCGCTCCTCCTCACGCCGTTCGACGCGATGTTCGTGGCGGGCGCGAGCACGCTCATCGGACTGCGCTTCCGCAACACTCGGATGCGCTGGTACAACCGGGCATTCAACGCCGGGGCGACGGTGGTGGGGACGGGCGCGGCGGCGCACGTGTACCTGTGGCTCGGCGGGGCGACGCCGCCGGCCATGTCGGCCGCGCTGGCCATCATCGGCGCGGGTCTGGCGAAGTACCTGCTCCAGGCGGTCCTCGTCGATCTGGTCGTCGCGCTGCAGCTCAAGCGGCGGCCGCTCGAGCGCTGGTGGGAGGTGCATCGCCGCGACGTCCCGTATGAGGCCGCGCTCTACCTGCTCGGCGCCCTCGCCGCGGTCACCGTGGGCCAGGAGGCGCTGGCCCTCGTGCTCTTCGCCGTGCCGATGGGCGCGATGCTCGTCTCGCTTCGCGAGACGGCGCGCGTGCGCGAGCAGACCCGCGCGGCGATCCTCGAGCTCGCCGACCTCATCGACCTCCGCGACCCGTACACGCACGGCCACTCACAGCGCGTCGCGGCCCTCGCCGAGCGGCTCGCCCGTCGCATGAAGCTCGAAGCCACGCAGATCGCGCTCATCCGCGACGCGGCGCGTGTCCACGACATCGGGAAGATCGGGACGAACGACCTCGTCCTGCTGAAGCAGGGGCCGCTGAACGACGAGGAGCGCGCCGAGATGCAGCGTCACGTGGAGATCGGCCACCGCCTGCTCGCGCACATCCCCGAGTTCTTCGAGGGAGCGGAGCTCGTGCTGGCGCACCACGAGCGCCACGACGGCAAGGGCTACCCGCGCGGCCTGAAGGGCGACGAGCTGCCCCTGGAGGTCTCGGTCATCTCGGTCGCCGACAGCTACGACGCGATGACGACCGACCGGCCGTATCGCCGCGGGATGCCGTGGGAGAAGGTGCGCGAGGAGCTCGTGCGCGGCCGTGGCACGCAGTGGCGCGAGCGCGCCGTGGACGCGGTCCTCGCGCTGATCGAGGAGGACCGGGCCGGCACGCCCCTAGCGGAGCTGCCCCTTCGGCGGGGGCTGGCAGCGCGTGCAGAGGTACATCTCCTCAAGGCCATGACGCGTGCGGACGATCCGCGCACCGCACCGCGGGCAGGGCTCGCCGGCGTGGCCGCGGACGTTCATGTGCGTCCGCACCTTCGTTCCGAGCTCCGGAGGCAGCTGCCCCTCGACGACCTCGGCCGCGCGCTCCAGCGTCGCCCGTAAGGCACCGCGGAGCCGGTCGAGCTCACCCTCGTCGAGCGAGCCCACGCGGCGCTTGGGGTGCAGCTTCGCGGCCCACAGGATCTCGTCGGCGTAGGCGTTCCCGATGCCGGCGATGAACGCGTCGTCCATGAGCAGGTTGCGCAGCTCGCGCCGGGTGGACCTGGCGCGACGGGCGAACTCGTCGGCGGTCCACTTCAGCGCACCGGCCTCCGCGCCCTGCTCGCTGTACTGGGGGACCTCCCGCTCGCTGGCCCCCGGCGCGAGGAGGTAGACCTTTCCCATCCGGGTGTCGTCGCGATAGCGCAGGTCGATCCCGTTCGCGAACGTGAGCGCGAAGGCGGTCCGCGCGCGGATCTTCGTCGCCGGCGGCACGAGGTCGAAAAGACCGGAGAGCATCGGGTTCACCACCAG
>DASSPF010000127.1:0-30366 GCA_035699805.1 Candidatus Limnocylindria bacterium
GGGTTGACCACGAGAAGAGCGCGCACGGCGAGCGCGATGCAACTGCGGGGCCGTGGCGGGGGTATCCGCTCGTACACTGGTGTTCCTCTCATGACGCTCTCCCGGTCCGATCGGCCGTATGGCTCCTTTCCGGGGTCGTCGGGGCCGCTGCCCGAGCCCGAGGCGCCGCCCGCGCCGCCTCGCCCGCCGCTTCGCGCGCGCATCTGGCGACAGCTCGCCGCCCCCCTGGCCCTCATCTCCCTCGTTCTCCTCAGCTGGGCGCTGGTCGGGGCCGTCCAGACCGGCGCGCTCCGCACGCTGGACGGTGCCCGGCGCATCGCCACGCCCGCGCCGACGGCACCGCTCGCGGCGCTCGTGTACGCCCACGTGCAGCCCTCGGTGGTCCAGATCGCGAGCGCCGACGCGAGCGGTGGCACCTCCTCGGGCGCGGGGGTGATCGTCGACGAGATGGGGACCATCCTCACCAGCCTGCACATCCTGAGCGGCGGGCGGACGATCACGGTCCGTTTCGCCGACGGCACCGAGTCGCGCGCTGAGATCGTCGGGTCACTTCCCGAAAAGGACATCGCCGTCCTGCGGCCGGAGCGTCTTCCGGAGCGGGTCGTCCCGGCGACGCTCGGTGATCCCGGACGTCTGGCCATCGGCGCACCGGCCTTCGCCGTCGGCCACCCCTTCGGCCTGGCCGGGTCGCTGTCGGCGGGCGTCATCTCGGGCCTCGATCGCTCGATGAGCGCCCCCGGTCTCGCCAAGCCGCTCACCGGGCTCATCCAGTTCGACGCGGCGGTGAATCCCGGCAGCTCGGGCGGCCCGCTCGTCGATGCGAACGGCGAGGTCGTCGGTATCGTGACCGGCCTGGTCAACCCGGCGGGCGAGCGCGTCTTCAGCGGTGTGGGCTTCGCGGTGACCATCGATGCTGCGGCCGCGGCGCTCGGCATCCCGGTGGACTGATCGGGCACATCCAGTGAAAGAGCGGACGGGGGAGACGACATGACGGTGGTGACGCGACCCGGCAGCCAGATGGAGCGCCTGCTCTTCGAGATCAAGAAGGTCATCGTCGGTCAGGATCTGCTCCTCGAGCGGATCGTCGTCGCGCTCCTCGCGCGCGGCCACCTTCTCGTCGAGGGCGTCCCCGGCCTGGCCAAGACCCTCGCCGTGAAGACCGTCGCGCAGGCGATCTCCGGCGAGTTCAAGCGCATCCAGTTCACCCCGGACCTCGTGCCGGCGGACCTGGTGGGCACGCGCATCTACAACCAGAAGAGCGGCGAGTTCCAGACGTCGCTCGGACCGGTGTTCACCAACCTGCTGCTCGCGGACGAGATCAACCGCGCGCCGGCGAAGGTGCAGAGCGCGCTCCTCGAGGTGATGCAGGAGCGCCAGGTGACCATCGGCCGCGAGACGCACCGCGTCCCCGAGCCGTTCCTGGTGATGGCGACACAGAACCCGATCGAGACCGAGGGGACGTACGCGCTGCCCGAGGCGCAGGTCGATCGTTTCATGATGAAGGTGCTCGTCACGTATCCCAGCGAGATGGACGAGTTCGTCATCGTCGAGCGGATGACCAGCGCGCTCGCCGCGGTGCAGCCGGTGCTCACCACCGAGCAGCTTGCGGCGCTCCAGCGCGAGGTCGATCGCGTGTTCGTCGATCCCGTGCTCATGGAGTACGTCGTCAGGCTCGTCTCCGCCACGCGCGTGCCCAAGGACTACGGCCTCCCCGAGCTCGCGAAGTACATCACCTATGGCGCCAGCCCGCGCGCGTCCATCAACCTCGTGCTCACCGCGCGCGCGCTCGCGCACATGCGTGGCCGCGACTACGTGCTGGCGCAGGACATCCAGGACGTCGCGTTCGACGTCCTGCGGCACCGCGTGGTCCTGTCGTACGAGGGTCTCTCGGACGACATCACACCCGACGCGCTCATCCGCCGCGTCCTCGACAAGATCCCGGTGCCGACCGCACCGATGCAGGGGCACGTCTCTGCGCGCGCCTGATGACCGGCTGCGCCGGCTCGAGTGGACGGTGATCCGGCGCCTGGACGGCTGGCTCCAGGGCGACTACCGGACGATGTTCCGCGGTCACGGGCTGGATCTCGCCGACCTGCGCGAGTACGTGGTCGGCGACGACGTGCGGCACATCGACTGGAACGTCACCGCGCGGATGGACGTGCCGTACGTCCGCGAGTACCACGAGGATCGCGAGATCACCGCACAGTTCCTGCTGGACGTGTCGCCGTCCGTCGACTTCGGCACCCAGACCGCGTACAAGCGCGATCTGCTCATCGATTTCGTCGCCGTGCTGTCACGCCTGCTCACGCGTCACGGCAACCGCGTCGGCGCGGTCGTCTACGGGCGCCATGTCGAGCGCGTCATCCCGGCGCGCGGCGGACGAGTGCAGGTCCTCCGTCTCATCGATGAGCTCGAGAAGCGTCCGCGTCTGGAGCAGGCGCCGGCGACGTCCCTCGCGGAGCTCGTCGAGACGGGTCTGCGGTCGTTCCAGCGGCGGTCGCTCATCTTCGTGATCTCGGACTTCTTCACCACGCCGGGCTGGGAGCGGCCGCTCAGCGAGCTCTCCCGCCGGCACGAGGTCCTCGCCATCCGCCTCACCGATCCCCGCGAGCGCGAGCTGCCGGAGATCGGGATGGTGGTGATGAACGACGCGGAGACCGGCGAGCATCTGTGGGTCGACACGTCCGACAAGCGGTTCCGGCGGCGCTTCGCTGAGGTCGTGCGCACGCGCGAGGAGGCGCTCGCGGCGACGTTCCGCCGCGCCGGTGTCGACGTGCTCGAGCTCTCCACCGAAGAGGATCTCGCGCGCTCGATCATGCGCTTCGCCACCATGCGCCGGCTGCGCCGCCGGCAGCGCGCGGCGGTCGCCTCATGACGTTCCTCTGGCCGACCAACCTCGTGCTCGTGCTGGTCGTCCCCGCGCTCATCGCGGCGTACATCTGGGCCCAGCGCCGACGGCAGAAGTACGCGCTCCGCTACGCGAGCCTGTCGCTGGTGCGCGAGGCCCTCGGTCGGGGACCCGGGCGCAAGCGGCACGTCCCGCCCGCGCTCTTCCTCACCGCGCTCCTGTTCATGGCCATCGCCACCGCACGACCGGAGATGACGGTCGTCGTCCCCGTGCAGGAGGGCACGATCGTCCTCGCGCTCGATGTCTCGGGCAGCATGCTCGCCGAGGACCTGAAGCCCAATCGCATGCAGGCGGCGAAGGAAGCGGCGAAGGCGTTCGTCGTGCGGCAGGGGAAGGACACCCGGCTCGGCGTGGTCGCCTTCTCCACCGACGCCCAGGTGGTGCAGTCGCCCACATCGGACAAGGAGCTCGTCATCGCCGCGATCGACCGGCTGCGCCCACAGCGCGCCACGGCGATCGGTCGCGGCGTGCTCGCGTCGCTCGACGCGATCTTCGAGGACACCGAGGAGGTGCCGCCGAGCGTCCTCGCGCTGCGCCGGCTCGCCGGCGAGGAGACCGGACCGGCCGCCGCGGCGGTGCCGCGCGGTGCGGACCGCACGGCCACGATCGTCCTGCTCTCGGACGGGCAGAACAACCAGTTCCCCTCGCCCCAGCTCATCCTCGAGGACGCGGTGAGCCGCGGCATCCGCGTGTTCACCGTCGGCGTCGGCAGCGCCGAGGGCACGATCGTGCGGATCCAGGGCCGCTCCGTCCGCACACGGCTCGATGAGGCCACGCTGCGGCTGATCGCGGACGCCACCGGTGGTGAGTACTTCAACGCGGCGAACGAGAAGGACCTGCGGGCGGTCTACGAGAACCTCACCACGCAGCTCGTGCTGCGCGAGCAGCGCACCGAGGTCACCGCGATCCTCACGGCGATGGCCGCGGTCCTCTCGATGCTCGCGGCGGCGCTCTCGCTCTTCTGGTTCAACCGCATCCCGTAGCAGGGCCCTAAACGAGCACGAAGACCGGCGCGATCATCCCGCAGCGTCCGCGCTCGCTCGCCGGGCAGGGCGCCTCGAGCGGTGGTGCGTCGCTGGCCCGACCGGTCCACTCCGCGACGAACTGGCCATGCCGCGAGCACAGTCCGGACACGACGAACGTCACCAGGCGTCCGTCGAGGCCGAGGTCGCCCAGCGTCACCCGCGCGTGCCGCTCGTCCCAGATGCGACGCAGGGCCAGGATCGCCTCGAGGAAGGCGTCATCCTCCTCCGTCCACTCCCTGGCGATCGCCCGCGGTGCCTGCATGTCCAGGCCCTATGCAGAGCGCGTACCGCGCCGCCGCGTGATACTGCGCAGGTGACCGACGAAGGCCTGGCCCGCCGTATCCATGACGCCATGCCGGGCGTCCGCCGCGACCTCGAGCGTCTCGTGCGCATCCCCTCGGTCAGCGCGCCGGGCCACGACCCGGCCCCGCTCGTGGCCTCGGCCGAGCTCGTAGCCGAGCTCCTGCGCGGTGTTGGGGCGGACACCCGGATCCTGCGCTCACCCGATGGTCATCCCGCCGTGGTCGGCTATGTGGCCGGGCCGCCCGGCGCGCCCACCGTCCTTCTGTACGCGCACCACGACGTCCAGCCGCCGGGACCCGACAGCGAGTGGACCTCACCGCCGTTCGAGCCCACCGAGCGGGAGGGGCGCCTGTACGGCCGCGGGGCCGCCGATGACAAGGCCGGCGTGCTCGCGCACGTCGCCGCGCTGCGGGCATTCGACGGCAAGCCGCCGGTCGGGGTCGCGGTGTTCGTCGAGGGCGAGGAGGAGGCTGGCTCGGAGCGCCTCCGCGGCTACCTCGAGGGAGAGGGCGACCGGCTGCGCGCCGACGCCGTCGTCGTCGCGGACGGCGGCAACTGGCGTATCGGGACACCCGCCATCACCACCACGCTCCGCGGTGTGGTCGCCTGCGTCGTGGAGGTGCGGGTGCTCGAGAAGGCGGTCCACAGCGGCGGCTTTGGCGGGCCGCTCCCCGATGCGCTCACCACCCTGGCGCGGCTGCTGGCCACGCTCCACGACAGCAAGGGACGGGTGGCGGTCGCAGGCCTCGTCCACGGCAAGGCCCCCGCGCTCGACCTCACCGAGGCGGAGCTGCGCGAGCAGGCCGGGACGCGCAAGGGCGTCACGCTCATCGGCGAGGGCGGTCTCACCGATCGTCTCTGGATGATGCCGGCCATCTCGGTGCTCGCCCTCGACGCGCCTCCGGTGCACGAGGCAGTGAATCAGCTCGTGCCCGTCGCCCGGGCGAAGGTGAGCATGCGCATCCCGCCGGGTCAGGACGCCACGAAGGCCCTCGACGCGCTCGTGCGTCACCTCGAGAAGCACGTCTCCTGGGGTGCGGAGCTCCAGGTCCACCGGCACCCCGTGGGCGAGCCGTTCGCGTCGAAGACCGGTGGTCCGGCGTACCGCGCGATGCACGGTGCGCTCTCGGAAGCCTGGGGGACCAAGGCGGTCGATGTGGGATCCGGCGGCAGCATCCCGTTCCTCTTCGACTTCGCCGAGCTCTTTCCCGATGCGGAGATCCTCGTCACCGGCGTCGACGATCCGCAGTCCGGTCCGCACGGACCGGATGAGGGACTGCATCTTGCCGAGTTCGAGCGGGTCTGCCTCGCCGAGGCGCTGTTCCTGGAGCGGTTCGCGAAGCGCTGACCTACGGCGCGAACTAGCTAGCGGGCCCGGCTGCGCCGGTGGTGCTGGAACCACCACGCCAGGAACCCGCGGTCCGGCCCAGCCTCGGTCGACGGATCGACCTCGCAGGCGATGTAGGGCGGCGAGCTCCGATCGTTCAGCTCCACCAGGCGCGCACATCCCTGACAGAGCGCGACGTCCTGGTCGCGCTGATCGACCTGGCAGTACACGTGGCCACCGGCGATGTATGCCCTCACCATGCTCACGTTCGTGCTCCCTTCGCCGCCCGCGGGCGCGTTCGCTCGTAGCGGCCAGTTCGCTCACCCAGCCGGATGCGGTACGACACGACCGTCCGGCCGCGCCGCTGCGGTGCGCCACGCGGGCCAGCGGTCTCGCTCGTGGTGAGCGGCCCGAGCCGCGCGGCGATGAGCCTCGCTGCGGCGGTCGCCACGTCACCGGTGAGCTCCTCGTAGCGTCCCGAGGCGATCACGGTCCGCCAGTTCGCGAGATCGGTGATGTCCTCGACCTCGAAGCACACCTCGGGATTCCTCCGCATCATCCGGATCTTCTGACCGAGCACGGAGTGTCCGTACACCGAGTCGCCGTCGTAGACGTAGGTGATGGGTACGACGTATGTCCGGCCATCCGCGTGGATGCCGAGGCGCCCGACGGTGCCCTCGCGCAGGATGCGGGCGATCGCGCCGCGGCTCAGGACGCCGAGCATCGCGCGCCGCCGATCACGTGATGATGAGCGCGGTCACCATGCCGAACATCCCGGTGTTCACCTCGGCGTGGCCGAGGATGTGGCAGTGGAAGGCCCACGCGCCCGGCTCTTCCGCGACGACGATCACGTCCCAGCGCTCGCCGGGAGCCACGTTCACGGTGTCGCAAAGGTAGGGCTGCGGAAGCGGGTAGCCATCGCGCGCGAACACCAGGAACGGCATCCCGTGAAGGTGCATGGGATGGATCATCTGGCCCTCGTTCATGAACCGGAACCGCAGACGCTCACCGACCTTCGCCGTGTATGGGGCTGTCGCCGGGAAGCCCTTTCCGTTGAGGGTGAATCCACCGAGCTGGTCGTTGAAGATGATGACGTGGTCCTGGTCGTATTTCGGGTCGACCGTTGGATCCTTCGGCATCACGAGCAACGGCCCGAGCATGCCGTGTCCCACCTGTTCGGTCGCGTTGTGGTGCGAGTGATACATGTGGCTGCCGGACGGCTTCGCCACGAACTCGTAGGTGAACGATCCCCCCGGCTTGATGGTCGGCTGCGTGAGGAAGGGGACGCCGTCCATGTTGTTGGTGAGCTTCTGACCATGCCAGTGCGTGCCCGTCGTCTGATCGAGATCGTTCTTCACGCGGATCCGCACGCGCTCGCCCTCGGTCACGCGGATGATCGGCCCGGGGATCTGCCCGTTGTACGAGAGCCCATCCACGAAGACGCCCGGCGTCACCTCCCAGCGGACCTTCTGGCAGCTGAGCTCGAACTCGCGCGTCCCGTTCACCACGCGTGAGGGAAGCTCCTGAAGGCCGAGGCCGGTGGTCTTCGCCGGGAACTTCTTCACGGTGGCCTCGGCCTGCTGGTCGTGATCCACCATCGGCGTCGGCGATGGCGACGCGGCCGCGGCGATGCTGTGCGTCGGCGCGTGTGTCGGGCTCGCGCTTGCCAGCGCCCGCACAGGACCGGCCGCGCGGCCGGTGAGACCGAGGACGCCGGCGGTGAGGCCGCCCACGGTGGCCACTCCGACCGCCCCGAGGAGGGTGCGCCGGGCGACCGTGCCACTGTGGTCGGACGGCTCGCCGTCGGGTCCCACCTGCGCGCCGTCGTCCGGATTCGCGCGCGTCGGATCTGTCATGTGCTGACCCTACGGAGGGGCGGGGGGAGCGCCCCACTGGCGAGCGGCCCGACTCTTCTAGGCCGAACGGCCTATCTGCTAGAAGCGCGGGCGGCGCTTCGCCATGTAGGCCGCAGCCTCGGCGCGGCGAGCGAGGCCGAGCTTGTCGAGGATCCGGCTCACGTAGTTCTTCACCGTCTTCTCCGACAGGAACAGCACCTCGCCGATCTCGCGATTCGTCTTGCCCTCGGCCAGCTGCTCCAGCACCTTGCGCTCCTGATCGGTGAGCGACGCGAAGGCCGGGTCCTCGTCCTCGCGCCCGCGCCGCACGCGCTCCAGCACCTTCCCGGTGACGTCGGGATCGAGGAGCGAGCGGCCCTGCGCCACCGCGGTGATCGCCTCGATGACCGCCTGGCCGCGGGTCTGCTTGAGCAGGTAGCCCGCCGCGCCGGCGACGATCGACGCGAAGAGCGCCTCGTCGTCTGCGTACGAGGTCAGCATGATGACCTTGGTGTCCGGTCGCGCCTCACGGATGGCGCGGCACGCCTCGACGCCGCTGCCATCGGGCAGACGGACGTCCATGATGATCACGTCGGGCTTCGAGCGCGCCGCAGCCTCGATCGCCTCGGCCATCGTGGCTGCTTCCGCTGCGACGGTCATGCCCTTGTCCCGGCCGATGAGCGTGCGCAATCCCTCACGCACGACCTCGTGGTCATCGACGAGCATCACGCGCACCAGACCGTCGCTCACACGCCCTCCGCCGCCGGCATGCCGCTCGGCAGCTCCAAGCGTACTCGCGTGCCGGACCCCGGTGCGCTCCGCAGATCGAGCGTCCCCCCCACCGCGAATGCGCGCTCCCGCATGTTGTGCAGGCCGTGGCCTGACGGGCTCTGCGCGAGGTCGAAGCCCACGCCGTCGTCGGAGATCTCCAGCACCACGCTGCCGTCCCGCCGGTACAGCTGGACCGAGGCGTGCCGTGCTCGGGCGTGGCGCGCGATGTTGCCGAGCGCGTCGGCCGCGATGTAGTACGCGGCCTCGCGGCGCGGCCGGTCGAGCGTCGCGGCGGCGTCGGGAGCGATGTCCACCTCCACGTCGAGGAGCGCGTTCGAGCGCGCCTGGTCGGCGAGCAATGCGAGGGACTCCGTCAGCGGCTGGTCGCTCGCCTGGATCGGGCGCAGCCCGAGGACGTAGCCGCGCAGGTCGGCGATGGCCGCGTTGAGGCGGTCGACCGAGCGCTGCAGCTGCACCCGCGCGTGCTCGGGCTCGTCGGCGACGCGGTCGGCGACGTCCTCGAGCAGCAGGCTCACCCCGTACAGCGACTGCATCACGCCGTCGTGGAGGTCCATGCGGATCCGCTGGCGCTCCTCGAGCGCCGACACGCGCTCGACCTGCTCGTACAGCCGCGCATTCTCGATCGCGATCGCCGCTTGGGCCGCGAGCGTCTCGAGCGCTTCCAGGTCGTCGTCGGTGAACTCGTCGGCACCCTGCTTCTCGGTGAGATACAGATTTCCGAGCGGCTCGCCGCGCAGGAGGATGGGCGTCCCGATGAAGCTCCTCATCGGCGGGTGGTGCTTGGGAAAGCCCACGGATGACGGGTGCGTCGCCAGATCGCGGAGCCGGATGGGACGGCGATCGCGTTGCAGATGGCCAAGCAGGCCTCGGCCACGCGGCAACGCGCCGATCCGAGCCCGCTCCTCGGCAGTGAGGCCCGAGGTCGTGAAGGTGGTGACGTTCCCGTCCTCGTCGAAGACGCCGAGCGCGGCGTACCGCGCGTTGGCGACGAGACGGGCCTGATCGGCGACGCGCTGCAGGACGGCATCGCGGTCGAGCTCCGACGTCAGCGCCAGGCCGGCCGCGTTCACGGCCTGGAGCTGTCCACGCTTCTGCTCGAGCGCGTCGGCGAGCGCGCGGAGCCGCATGGAGTTCGCGCGGTCGCGACGTTGGAGGGCGGAGAGCTGCCCGAACACGGCGGTGGAGAACGCGAGCACTCCAGCGACGCCGATGACGATGGTGACGAGATGGGACACCCCGGCCGGGAAGATGCGCTCGATGACCACGTAGTCGAGGGCCACGAGGCCGGCGATGAGGAGCGAGGGCAGGACCATCGCGACGATGCGCAGGCGCCGCGGATAGCCGCCGGCGGGACCGCTGCCGGACCGCTGTTCAGGCACCAGACCCATTATCGGGACCGAGAAACCGAAGAGGAGCGGATCGCTCCGCTCCTCTTCGTGACGCTCGAAGGGCCCTAGGCCGTCGTGGGGACCGGGACGACGGTTTGACGGTCGGCCTGTGGCGCCTTCCAGGGTGTCCCGAGAAGTGGGAGCAGGAACCGGTCGAGACCGATGTATCCGGCGGTCTTCCAGGCGAGGACCAGGAGGAAGCCCAGGAGCAGCAGCACCGGGTTGGTGCTGGCACTGCCGGCGAGCATGAAGTTCAGGTTCATGAATGCGCCCGAGACCGCGGCGATGCCGGTGAAGGCTCCGAGGATGAGCCCGAGGCCGACGGCGGTCTCGCCAAGGGCGATGACCTTGCCCATGATGACCTGCGCGTCACTGTCGATGAGGAACTGGATGAACCCGCGATACCAGTCGTACGTGATCGCGGGACGCGCGGGCGGCGGCGGCACCGCGGCGATCCTGTTCCAGAAAGCGAGGATGCCGGCCCCGTCGATCATGTAGTTGGTCTTCTCCCCGGTGTCCAGGACCTTGTGCCAGCCCGCGTCGAGCCAGGCCCAGCCGACGTAGACGCGGACGAGAAGCCAGGCGAGCCCCATGCGTGTGTCAGAGAAGAGGAATCGGGCGATCGGTGGGTCCGCGACCACCGTGTCCCTTCCGATCCGTGTAGCGGCCATCTGACACCTCCTTGCGCAAGACTCTGCTCCCGTGGGTGCAGGCCCGCTAGGGCCGCTCGACCCCAAAGGCCATCGTCCGGTCGACCCCGTCAGCCCGTTTCACCGACCGAAACGACCGCCAGCCGCGCTCACAGGTGACCTTCGGCCCTACCTCGGACCGCCCCGCGACCCGACGATTCGCCCATGCCATCGCTCGACCTGGCCACAGTGCTGCTCATGTGCGTCGGCCTCTCCGTCGCGGTGGTCCTGGCCGTCCTCGCCGGGACGGTCACCGCCCGCGTCTTCTTCAGCGCGACGCGGAGCGAGCCCGAGGAGAAGCGTCCGTAGGACCCTCGTCGGGCTGGGCGATCCGGCAGACCACCACCGGCCGCCGTGAATCGAGGTCGATACGCACGAGCTTCTCGCAGCCATAGCAGCTGAGGACGTCGATGTCTCGTCGCTGCTCGCCGCAGAACACGACGCCGTCCCGGACGTCGCGCGCGAGCTTCACTCGAGTAGCCCGTGTCGCAGGGCGTAATCCACGAGCTCCGACCGGCGGTGGAGATCGAGCTTCGCCATGATGCGCGAGCGGTAGGTGTCCACGGTCTTGGGGCTCACGAACAGCCGCTCCGCGATCTCGAGGTTGGAGAATCCCCGCGCCGTGAAGCGGAGGACCTCACGCTCGCGCGGCGAGAGCGCCGGCTCCGGCCTGCCGGCCTCGCTCTGCTGCGTCGCGAGCAGCAGACGCACGGCGGCCGGGGTCAGGTACGCCTCGCCCGCGGCGACGCAGCGGATCGCGTCGGTGAGCTCCTTGTCGGCGGATCGCTTCAGCACGTAGCCCGCGGCGCCCAGGCGCACGGCCTCCATCACGTAGCGCTCCTCCGCGTACATCGTGAGGACCACGATCTTCGTGGGCAGCTCCATCTCGCGCACGCGCCGCGCGACCTCCAGGCCGCCGCCGGCCGGCATCGAGATGTCCAGCACGAGCACGTCGGGGCGGTGGGCCCGCGCGGCCTCGATGGCGCTTGGCGCGTCGGTGGCGGTGGCCACGACCTGCATGTCGCCCTTCGCGTCGATGAGCCGGCGCAGCCCATCGAGCAGGATCTGGTGATCGTCGGCCAGCACGATACGGATCATGTCGGGATCTCCTCGCGCAGGGGTACGCGGACGCGCACGCATGTGCCGCTCCCGACATGCGACCGGATGTCCAGCTCCCCGCCGACGAGGGCGACGCGCTCGGCCATGCCGAAGAGGCCAACGCTCGCCGTCGGGCGCGACCGGGCGTCGTCGACGTCGAATCCCAGGCCGTCGTCGGTGATCACCAGAACGAGCTCGCTCGGCGTCTCGTGGAGCGTCACCGTGACTCGAGCCGCCCGACCGTGGCGGACGACATTCGTGAGCGCTTCCTGTGCGACGCGGAACACCGCGATCGCCACTGGTGGGGCGATCCGTCCGTGGTCGTCGCCGAGGTCCATCCCCACCGAGAGACCCGTGTCGCCGCGGACGCGGTCGCCGAGCCACTCGAGCCCCGAGCGCAGGCCGAGATCCTCCAGGATGCTCGGCCCGAGGTGCACGGCGAGTCGACGCACGCCGTCGAGGGTCTGCACGACGAGCTCGCGCAGCTCGGTGAGCTCGAGACGTACGGCCGTATCGGTGGTCATGTTCTCGACGATCTGGAGGCGCACCAGGAGCAGCGTCAACGCCTGACCGGTGTCGTCGTGGAGCTCCCGCGACACCCGCACGCGCTCGGCCTCCTGCGCCGAGAGGATGCGCGCGGCCAGGGCGCGCGCGCCCATGCGGTAGGCCTCGAGCTCGGCGATCTGTCCGGCCATGCCTGGACCGTAGGGCGGGCGTTCCCCTGAGCAATCCGCCGCATGGCCTTATCTCGTGGTCCCTTCGACCCCGCCGCACCGTCCGGTGCCGGCGGCGGCGCCCGGCGGGGGGCACCGGACAGACCCCGGGTGCCGGCGGGCGGATGCTCGGGGGCCATGCGCATCCTGTTCGCGACCGATGGCTCGCGGGGGTCAGGGATCGCCGAGGATTTCCTGCTCGCGCTCCCGCTCTCCAGCGCCGACGACGTGACCCTCGTCGCATCGGCGGGGCCGAGCGAGCGCGAGTCCGCGGCACTGCTCTCCCGCTGCCACTGGCGCTTCGCGGCCCGAAATATCCCCGTCCGGAATCGCCTCCGCCCCGGACCGCTGGGCCCGACCGCCGAGGCGGTCGCCGTGGAGCTCGGCGCGGAGCTCGTCGTGGTCGGTGGGCGGACGCCAGGGTTCGCCGGACCGCTCGCCGGAGATCTCGCGCGCGGGCTCGCGGCGTCCGGCACCGTGTCGCTCCTCGTCGTGCGCGAACGGCGCGAGGCGCCACGTCGTGTCCTCGTCGCGATCGACGCCTCGGACGACGCCCGCGCGGCGGTCGACCTCACCGCGCGGCTGCCGCTGCCCGCCGAGGCGCGGGTCCACCTGGTGCGGCTCGCTATCGATGCGGAGGGCGCCACCGTCCCGGACCCGGTACTGCTCGCCCGATCGAGGCTCGGCGCGAGGCTCGACGGGACCGCCGCTCTCGACCGCGCCCATCCTGGCGAGCGCATCCTTCGCGACGCGCTTGCGCACGGCAGCGACATCATCGTGCTCGGCGTGCGTGATCGACCGTCGGCGATGGGACTGCTGCGGCCCAGCGTGGCCGACCACGTGTTCAGCCACGCGCACTGCGCGGTGCTGCTGGCGCGGGCTCCGCTCGCCCACCGCCGCGTCGAAGCGCATGCCGCGATCCTTGCTCTTCGTGAGTGCTAGGAGGGAGTAGGCCTGACGCGCCGCCTCAGCGCGCCGTCGCGAGGTGACGGCGGCCAAGCGCCTCGATGAACAGGGCACCGCCGCAGCGTGGGCAGCGCGGGATGCCGTGGGCGTCCCACACCGGCGCTGACGTCGTGATCGTGGCGTCGAAAGCGGCGCGCACGGCGGCGTAGGCGTGGCGCGACGGTGCTCCGATCTGCGCCTCGCCGCAGCTGTGGCCGCAGTACAGACAGTTCAGCTCGACCCGCACGATCTCAGGCATGCGACGGCGCACCCTACCTGACCCCGGAGCTGACGCCAGTCAGGTAGGCGCGTCGCGTCTGTCGGCCTAGACCGGACGCCGGCACCGGTCGACGTGCCTTTTGGAGTGCTCCGTACGTGCTGTTCGCCTCACGTTGGACGCTCGCGCGTGGAGCAGGCTTGGCGTGGCACCCAACGGAGGTGTGAGATGCGCATCCTTCTCGCTACCGACTTCTCCACGCCGGCCCAGACCGCGCACGCGCTCGTACAGGGTCTCTCGCTCCCGGCCGGATCCGAGATCCGGCTCGTGCACGCGATCGAGCCGCTGCCAACGGTCGCGGTGTTCGCATCGGCGTCGCTGCTCACGATCTCGGATGCCGTCGAAGCCGAGGCGCGCGCCGAGCTCGGCGCATCCGCCGCCGCGCTCGCGGCACCCGGTGTCGATGTCAAGGTGGTCCTCGGTGCGGGACGCGCCGCGGACGTGATCGTGGACGAGTGCTTCTCATTCGAGCCCGACCTCGTCGTCGTGGGGAGCCGCGGGCGTGGCGGGCTGGCCACGAGCGTGCTCGGCTCCGTGTCGGCCGAGGTCGTCGACCGCGCGCCCTCTCCGGTGCTCGTGGCGCGCGGTCGCTCTCTCGCGCGGATCGTCCTCGCGGAGGACGGCTCGGCTCCGGCAGTCGCCGCGGCCCGGGTCATCGGCGACCTGCCGCTGTTCGGCGGCGCGGACATCCGCGTGGTCTCCGTCGTGGACGTGCCCTTCCCGATCCTCATGCCCGACCACGCAACGGCTGGCGCGGCCGCCGAGACCGTCCGCGCCCACGAGGAGTCGCTCGTGACGCTGCGGGCCGCGCATGCGGTGTTCGCCCGCGAGCGTGCCACGGCCCTCGCCGGCCGCGGGCTGCGCGCCACCTGGGAGGTCCGCGAGGGTGGGGCGGTGTCGGGAGTCCTGGCGGCGGCGCAGGCGCACCGGGCGGACTGCATCGTGACCGGCAGCCGCGGCCACAGCGGTCTGCGGCGCCTGTTCCTCGGCAGCGTCGCGCGCGGTGTGCTCCTGAACGCCCCGTGCTCCGTCCTCATCGCGCACGTACCGCTGGGTGAGGCGAAGGTCCCGGGTACGGCCGACGGCGTGGGGCTGCACCTGACGGAGAGCCCCGCCAGGTAGGGCCGAATGGCCGTGGGCGGGGTCGCCCACAGCGCGCAGGGTTGAGGGGTGACGACGGCACGTTTCCCGGGGATCCCGGCGGTCGCCGACGGCTCCGAGGCCGTCGCGCACGTCGAGACGCGCCTCAGCGAAGCGGCCTGCGTCTACCCGATCACGCCCTCGACGACGATGGCCGCCCTGTATCAGGCCGCGGTCGCGGATGGGCAGACCGACCTCTGGGGGACCCGGATCCGCTTCATCGAATCGGAGTCCGAGCACTCCTCGGCCTCCGCCGCCGAGGGCTTCGCGCTCGCCGGCGGCCGCGTGACGAACTTCACCGCCGGCCAGGGTCTCATCCTCATGAAAGAGGTCCTCTACGTCATCGCCGGAAAGCGGCTGCCGGCGGTCTTCCATGTGGGCGCGCGCGCTCTCACCAGCCAGTCGCTGAACATCCATGCCGGACACGACGACGTGATGGGCGTCGCCGACACCGGCTGGGGGATCCTCTTCGCGCGCAACGTTCAGGAGGTGGCCGATCTCGCCGCCATCGCCCGGCGCGTGGCCGAGCGCACCGAGGTCCCGTTCATGGTCGTACAGGACGGATTCCTCACCACGCACACCTTCGAGAACGTGCTCCTTCCGGAGGACGAGCTGCTTCGCGAATTCGTCGGGTCCCCGCGCGAGCGCGTGCGCTCCTACTTCGAGCCGGCGGACGCCCTCATGACCGGTGTGGTGCAGAACCAGGACTCGTACATGAAGGGACGCGTCGGCCAGCGCCACTTCTATCACCGCCTGGCCGAGGAGGTGCGTCTGGCGATGCACGCCTGGACCGACCTCACCGGCCGCGGCTACGGTCCGATCGCCGAATACCGCTGCGAGGGCGCCGACACGATCGTCGTCGCGATGGGGACCATCGCCGATACCGCCGTCGCGGTGGTGGACGCGCTGCGCGCCGCGGGTCGGCGCGTGGGCTGTGTCGCCGTCACGTCATTCCGTCCATTCCCCGCGGCGCGTCTCGCGCTCGCTCTTCGCGACGCGCGCGCGGTCGCGGTCATCGAGCGGACCGACGAGCCGGCCGCGGCCGACAACCCGCTCACACGTGAGACCAAGGCCGCGCTCGCGGACTCCGCGAGCGATGGGGTCGCCATCCCGCGGGTCTTTTCCGTCACGGCCGGTCTGGGCTCGCGTGACGTGGCCGCGGGTGATATCGCCGCCGTCTACCGCTGGCTGGAGGAGCCCGCGACCGGCGGTCGTCGATACGCGGTGCTCGGGGTCCGTCATCCGCTCGCGCTCGAGCGCATGCCGCTCGAGCTCAGGCCGCGCGGCGCCTACAGCCTGCGTGGCCATTCCATCGGCGGCTTCGGCGCGGTGACGACGAACAAGCTGCTCGCCGCGCTGGTGGGCGACCTCTTCGGCCTGCACGTACAGGCCTACCCGCGCTACGGCTCTGAGAAGAAGGGGCTTCCGACGACCTACTTCCTGACGATCGCGGACGAGCCCATCCGCACCCACGCCGAGCTCGAGCAGGTCGACTTCGTCCCGGTCCATGACGTCGCGGCGTTCGGCCACGGCGACCCGCTGCACGGTCTGGTCGCCGGCGGCACGCTCTTCCTGCAGAGCACGCTCACCGAACCCGGCGCGATCTGGGCCTCGATCCCCGAGCGTGCACGCGGCCGGATCCTCACAGAGGGCATCCACGTGGCCGCCCTCGATACGGCGGGCCTCGCTCGGCGGCATGCGCCGCGCGCGGACCTCCTCGTCCGCATGCAGGGTGTCGCGCTCATCGGTGTGTTCCTGCGGCTGACACCCTTCGCGTCGCGCGCCGGGCTGGACCGTGTCCGCCTCATGGGCGAGCTGCGCGAGCGCCTGGTCCGCTTCTTCGGCAAGCGCGGCGAGCGTGTCGTCGACGCGAACCTCGCCGTGATCCACGAGGCGTACGACGGTGTGATCGACGTGACGGGGGCGCTGTCCCCGGGCGAGGCGGGGCACGCCGTGGAGGTGGTCGCATGAACGCGAAGACGGCACGCACGGTCGCGGAGGCCATGACCAGAGGACTGGTCACGGTGCGCTCAACGGCCCATCTGTCCGAGGCGGCGCAGCTCATGGACGCCTACCGTGTCCACGGTCTGCCCGTCGTCGACGAGCACGGGGCGGTCGTCGGGGTGCTGAGCCAGACCGATCTGCTCCGCGCGCAGGTCGTCGAGCATCTGTGGACGAGCCTGCGCGGCCTCGCTGTCCGCCACGTCATGAGCGCACCGGCGATCACCATCGCGCTGCATGCATCGCTCGAGGCGGCCGCCGAGCTGATGGAGGAGCGGCGCGTCCACCGGCTCGTGGTGGTCGGCCCAGACGGCGTCACGCCCGTGGGCGTCCTGTCGGTCAGCGACCTCGTCCACATCATGGCCGCGCACAGCGAGGCGATGGTGTGACCGTCTCACACCTGCTCGACGTCCACGCCTACGTCGACGACTTCAACGACGCGGTGATCGGCGCGTACGCGGCGAACACCGATGACGATGTGGCGGCCGACGGCGATACGGCGCGGAGCATCATCCCGCCGGGCACGGCCGCGGCGCGGGACTTCAGCCACCTCGCCCCGGACATCCCCGAGTTCATCGCCGACCGGTGCGTGGGCTGTATGGCCTGCGTCAGCGCCTGCCCGGATACCGCCCTCTTCGCGATCGCGCTCGAGCGCTCGGTGGTGACCAACGCGGTCGAGGTCTTCGCCGAGTCCGACCACGTTCCGGCGCGCGCTCGTGAGACGGCGCACGCGCACTTCGCCCAGACGCGCAAGTACGGTGAGGTGCCGGCGAAGCGCGGTCTCGAGCCGGCCGCATTCGGCCTCTTCGTCGATCCGATCCACTGCAAGGGGTGTGGGGAGTGCGTCGAAGTCTGCGTCGCGCTGGGCCATGACGCGCTGCGGATGATCCGCAAGACGCCGGCGGGCAGTGACGGCGAGTCGACCCTCGCACGGTACGAGCGCGACATGCGTTTCTTCCGCACGCTCCCGGCGACGCCCGAGGCGTACCGGAACGAGAAGGCGCTCGCCGACCTCATGCTGGGTGAGCTCGCGATCGGCTATGTCGGCGGCGCCGGCTCCTGCTCGGGGTGCGGCGAGGCCACCGCGATCCGCATGCTCGTGGCGGCGACGCGCCAGACCTACGGGCGCGAGGGGATGGGCATCGTCGCGGCCACCGGCTGCAACACGGTGTTCGGCAGCACGTACCCCTACAACCCGTACCTCGTGCCGTGGACGAACTCGCTGTTCGAGAACGCTCCCGCCGATGCGATGGGCATCCGACTGCGCTGGGATCAGGCCGGGCACGCCGACCGGCGGCTCTGGGTCATCGGCGGCGACGGCGCCATGTACGACATCGGGTTCCAGTCGCTGTCACGGATGGTCGCGTCCGGCGCCGACATCAAGGTGCTCGTCCTCGACACGCAGGTGTATTCGAATACCGGCGGACAGGCCTCGACCGCCACGTTCGGCGGTCAGGTGACGAAGCTCTCCGCCTACGGAAAGGCGATCCGTGGCCGCCCGGAGCGTCGCAAGGAGCTCGGACGCATCCTCATGGCGCACGGCGACGTGTTCGTCGCGCAGACCACGGCGGCGCACATCGATCACTTCTACCGCGCCATCCTCGACGCCAACAGCTACCCGGGACCGGCGGTGGTGATCGTGTACGCGCCCTGCCAGCCGGAGCATGGGATCGCGGACGACGCCTCGAATCGCCAGGCGCGCCTCGCGGTCGATGCGCGCGCCTTCCCGCTCTTCGTGTACGACCCGCGCCGCGGCCCGACGATGCGCGAGCGGCTGAGCCTGCGCGGGAATCCGGCGCCCAAGGATGACTGGTCGACCCTGGCGAGCGGCGACGTGGTGGACTTCCTCACCTTCGCGCGCACCGAGGGTCGCTTCGCGCCGCACTTCGCCCCCGACGGGTCCCCCGGTGCGGAGATCCGTGCGACGCAGGAGGACCGGCTCGCGAACTGGCGTCTGCTCCAGGAGCTCGCCGGACAGCGCGACGCACGCACGGACGAGAGGACGACAGCGGGATGAACGCGACCATGGACATCGCGTGGGTCGCGTCAGCGTTGTGGCTGGCAGTGACCGCTGGCGCCGTTGTCTCCGCCGCGTGGCTCGTCGTCCGCGTCTTCCGGAGCGACCGCCCGCGCTACGGTGTAGAGAGGTACTCGATCCGGTAGGCCTCGAAGCGGTCGTAGAAGGCCTCGACACTGCTGCCGAAGGCCCCGGCGAACGCTGACCGCCACTCCTCGCCCGCACCGACCCGCGCGCAGAACGCGCGCAGGGTCCGTGGCGACGGCGACGCGAGCAGGCGATCCACCGCGAGGTACGCGACGGCGAACGGGTTGGCGTCGCTCGGCCAGGTGGACTCGAGCGAGCGGAGCGGGACCGCGCGCGCCGTGCGCAGCTGCCGCTTGATGAAGACGTCCAGGTTCGGTGCCACGATGCGTCCGCCCGCCACGAGGGAGCGATAGGCGAGGGACTCGGCCATGCCCTCGGAGATCCAGCGCGGGCCGAGCATGCACGCCCGTCCACCGATGTCGTACTGCCACACGTGGGCGTACTCGTGCGCGGCGAGCGCGATGCGCTCGATGTCGGCCGACCAGGTGTCCGGCGCGGCGGCGGGCGGCGACGCCCAGGCGCTGTTGCTCGTGACGATGTCGAACGTCGGTCCCGCGGTCACGCAGCAGAAGCGCTCCGTGCCGTCGCCGACGTTGATGCGGGCCGTGGCCCGGCCGGTGCGGTCACCGCCGGCCTCGCGGGCGAGGTAGCTCGACGCGAACGCGACGCCCTGGTGGACGTCGGCGATGTCCATCGCCGCAAGACCCGGACCCGCGCTGTAGTAGAAGCCGGCGGGGGACTGCGGCGTCGGTGGCGGGAGCGATCCGTCCGGCCGCAGTACGGTGATCTCCCAGAAGGCACCGTAGTCCTCCATCCAGGTCGCACCTTCGATGAGCGGACGGATACCGAGGCGGTACGTTCCCGGGATCTGGGGTGCCTCCAGCGTGAACTGGAACCACGCGACCTGGCCGGGTCCGACCCAGCGGTCCGGCTGGATCGCCGGACGGTCGTAGCGCGGCCAGCCGGTGGCCGGGGACCCGCGCTGGCCGTCGCCGCCGAGCACGCTGGGCTGGTCCTGGCCGGGCTCGACATCCCACGACCCCAGATAGGCGACCTCACCCATGCGTCCCTGGGTCCAGCCCTGCGAGCCCGAGTTGTAGTACGCGACGGTGGCCGTCGCGCGCTCACCAGGGCAAAGGCGCATGTAGCCGGACTGCCCATACCAGGCGGCGTGAAAGCCGGGGATGCCGGCAGGCACGCGCGCAGGCGGCGGGATGCCCGGTCCGGTGGATGAGACACAGGTGCTCGACGGCGTGACCGGAGCCGTGGGCATGGAGGCGGTGAGCGCGAAGAGCGCTGCGACCACAAGGTGCACGGTCTCTAGAACGGATGGAGCTCCGGGCTGGTGCGGCGGCGGCTACAGGTCGTCGAGACCCAGCCACCCCGTGACGACCCGCGCGTCACACACGACGTACCGCGGCGGCTGCTGATCGTCGCGGTCGATGAGCCGCTCGCAGGCCAGGCAGTGCGCGAGCGAGACCGGCCGGTCGCGTAGCGGGCAGTGGACGAGCGCGGTCTTCGGCGTGACCGCCTGCCGATCGAGAGAGACCATGACCCACAGGGTGCGCCCGTCGCCGCGCCGGGCAAGTGCCGAACGACGGCGGCCGGGCGGCCGAACGGCCCTCGCCGGCCTGCCCGCGGCGCCTACTGTCGGGGCCATGGCCATACTGGCCGCTATGCAGCCGCATGCCGTCATCACACCGGCCTACCGACTCGTCTTCCGGCTGGAGATCGCCAACCGGCCTGGGATGTTCGCGACCGTGGCGACCACCATCGGCGCGCGCGGCTGCAGCCTCGGTGCGATCGATCTGGTCGAGGCGACGCCCGCCGTCCACGTGCGCGACGTCACGGTGGACGCACCGGATGAGCACACCGGCGGGATCCTGCTCGAGGATCTTCGCGCGCTCGAGGGTGTGCAGGTCCGCTCGGTGTCGGACCGCGCGTTCCTCATGCACCTCGGTGGGAAGATCGAAACGAAGGGCCGCGTCCAGGTGCGCACCCGGGACGACCTGTCGCTCGTGTACACCCCCGGCGTCGCGCGCATCTGCCGGGCGATCGCGCTGGACAAGGACAAGGCGTGGAAGCTCACGATCCGCCAGAACAGCGTCGCCGTCGTCACCGACGGGACGGCGGTCCTCGGACTGGGTGACATCGGCCCTGAGGCGGCGATGCCGGTGATGGAGGGAAAGGCGCTCATCTTCGCCGAGTTCGCGGGCATCACCGCGTTCCCGCTCTGCCTCGCCACGAAAGACCCCGACGAGATCGTGGACACGGTGACGCGCGTCGCGCCCGCCTTCGGGGGCATCAACCTCGAGGACATCGCCGCGCCCTCGTGCTTCATCGTCGAACGCAAGCTCCGCGAGCGGCTCGACATCCCCGTGTTCCATGACGACCAGCACGGCACCGCCGTCGTCGTCCTGGCCGGACTGCGCAACGCGGCCGCGGTCACCGGGCGCGATCTCGCGACCCTTCGCGTGGTCATCGCCGGCGCCGGCGCCGCTGGTATCGCGACCGCGCGACTGCTCCGGCTCGCGGGCGTGCGCGACATCGTCCTGTGCGATCGCGGTGGCATCGTGAACGCGACGCGCTCGGACGCGAACGCCGAGAAGCTCGCGATCGCGCGCGAGCTCGGGATGGCGCGGTCCGGCTCGCTCGAGGACGCGGTGAGCGGCGCGAACGTGTTCATCGGCCTCTCCGGTCCGCGGACGCTGTCGCTCGAAGCGCTGCGGACCATGGCGCGCCCGCGCATCGTGTTCGCGCTCGCGAACCCTGATCCCGAGATCGACCCGCTCGTCGCGGCACCTGAGGTGGACGTGCTCGCCACGGGTCGCAGTGACTATCCGAACCAGGTGAACAACTCGCTCGTCTTCCCCGGCGTGTTCCGCGGTCTCCTCGACGCCCACGCCCGCGGCGTCTCGGAGGACATCGAGCTCGCCGCCGCCGATGCCCTCGCGGCGACGGTCCCGCCGCACGTGCGCTCGGCCGAGTACATCCTCCCGTCGATGTTCGACCGAGAGGTCGTGCCGACGATCGCGAAGGCGGTCGCCGCCGCCACCCGTGCCGCGGGGCTCAGCCGGAGGTCGGCGCTCCCCGACTCGTAGCGGCCATCCCGCATCATGTGCCCATGCTCATCCATCGCCACGACGCGCCCCTCGACGAGACCGAGTGGCGCGCGTTCCTCGCGGCGCACGACTTCGGCGAGCTCATCGCCCCCGGCGACGGGCGCGACCTCCCCATCGTCGTGCCCACGCACTTCGTCTGGGATGGGGCGACCGAGGTGCTGCTGCACCTGGCGCGGCCGAATCCGGTCTGGGAGGCGCTGGCCGAGCGCCCGCGCGCGATGCTCTCGGTGTTCGGTGCGTACACGTACATCCCCGGCCACTGGAACCAGGATGAGTACGGTGTGCCGACGTCCTACTACGCGGCGGTGCAGCTGGCCTGCGACGCCGAGGTCGTCGACGACCCCGAACGCGTCGCCGCGATCCTCGAGCGCCAGCTCGGCCACTTCCAGCCGGAAGGGCTCCATGCCCCGGTGACCGCCGGCGACACCCGCTACGGCAAGCTCCTACCGAGCATCCGCGGCCTGCGCCTGACGGTCACCGACGTGCGCGCGAAGCTGAAGTTCGGTACGAACCGCACGGCCGAGCACCGCACCGTGATCGCGGCGAAGCTCGCCGAGCGCGGCGGCCCGCTCGACCTCGAGGCGCGTGCGCACGTGCTCGATCGCCTCGCGCGGCAGCGGTCCTGAGCGCGGCGCCGTCCGCTCGCTACACTCTCGCCGCGCTCCGGTCCACGAGGACCATGGGGCCGGAAAGGATCCACATCCCGTGAGCTTCCAGGACAAGACCCTCACCTGTCGTGACTGCGGCCAGGAGTTCATCTGGACCGCCGGCGAGCAGGAGTTCTACGCATCGCGCGGGCTCCAGAACCCACCCAGCCGGTGCCCGTCATGCCGGGCCGCTCGCCGGGCGAGCCAGGGCACGGGTGGCGGGCCGCGCGAGATGTTCACCGCGACCTGCAGCAACTGCGGCGGCGAGGCGCGTGTGCCATTCCAGCCGCGCGGCGACAAGCCGGTGTACTGCAGCAACTGCTTCGAGCAGATGCGGGGCGCGCGCCGCTAACACGTCGGCGGCACCGCTCCTGCAGTTTCGCGACGGCATGAGCGCGGTCCACCGGTGCTCACACGTCGTCGTGGACGAGCACGGTCGCACCTACGCTGCGGTGATCCATGGTCGCCGCGCGCCCAGCGGACTCCACGAGGGCTGGATCGAGTTCCGGCCCGACGACGGCGGCGAGCCGCTGGTGACCGACGTGGAGACGACGCAGCCGGATCGCAAGGCGCTCGAGTACTGGGCCGCGGGCCTCGAGGCGCTCTATCTCGAGGGCGCGTTCACGCGGGCACTGCGTCACGACGTGGCTCGACCAGGCGCGCGCCGCTAGTACCCGTAGTCATCCTCGTACGACGGGTCGCCGGACGACGACGGCTTCACGCTCGGCTGCGCCGAAGGCTGGGAGAGGGGCGACGCGGTCGGCACCGCCGCTGGTGCGCCGCCCGCGGGAGCGGCGCCGCCCCCGGGGGAGCCGCACGCGCCGGCGATGGTCAGGAGGAGCGCGACGGCCGTGCGCATGACCGTGATACGGCGCAGGAGTGCCGGCGGATGTGCCGTCCCCGCCTCCCATACTGGGGCGGTGACCCCGCGGACCCCGCTCCTGCCGCGCTCCATCCGCGCGAGGACCTTCCTTGGCTCGTTCCTCTCGATCGTCGCAGCCTTTGCCGTCGTCGCCTTCGCCGTGCCCGCGGTGGCCCGCGAGCACGAGATCGAGGTCATCGGCGCACGACTCGTGAGCGAGGCGACGCTCGCGGGCGCGCTCGCGCAGGACGACCTCCGCCGCGGCGATGCCGATGCGCTCGACCTCCTCGCACGTCGCATCGCCGGCCAGACGCAGCTGCGGGTCACCTTCATCGCACCAGACGGCGTCGTGCTCGGCGAATCGCACGAGGACCGGCGCACGATGGAGAACCACGCGACGCGGCCCGAGGTGGTCCCGGCGCTCGCGGGAGGACAGGGTCAGGCCGTGCGCGGCTCCACGACGCTCGCTCGCGACCTCGTGTACGTCGCCGTGCCGGTGCGCGACGGCGAGCGCATCGTCGGCGTCTCGCGCGTCGCACTGCCGCTCGTGGCGGTCGACGCGCTGGCCGGGCGCCTCGCGGCCTCGCTCGTCGCCGGTGCGATCGGGGCAAGTCTCATCGCACTCGTGCTGTCCTACGTCGTCGCACGCGCCATCACGCGTCCGATCGAACGGATCACGGAGGCGGCCGATAGCGATGCCGGATCGGCGCTGCGGGACGTGCGCGGTCCCGAGGAGGTCCAGCGGCTCGCCGCCGCGCTGCGCCGAGCGGCCGCATCCGTGGCCGCCGAACGTGTGGCCACGCAAGCGGAGCGCGATCGTCTTGCGGCGCTCATCGACGAGCTGTCCGATGCGATCTACATCGTCGGGCCGGATGGGCGCGTCGACATGGCGAATGCCGCCGCGCGGCGCACGGCACCCGAGACGAGCGGTCGGCGTCTGGCCGAGGTCGTCAGGGAGCACGAGGCGCTCGAGGCGGTCGAGGCGGCGCGCGATGGCCGCGAGCGGATCGTCACGATCGAGCGCAGCGAGCCGCGGCGGTTCCTGCGCGTCATCGTTCGCCCGCTGGATGGGGGACGGATGCTCGTCGTGGTCCAGGACCTCACGACATTGCGGCGCCTCGAGACCATGCGCTCCGATTTCGTCGCGAATGTGTCCCACGAGCTGCGCCGACCGATCACCTCGCTCAAAGCGATGGCCGAGACGCTGGAGGAGGGCGCGCTCGATGACCCGATCGCCGCGCGGGACTTCATCGCGCGGATGCACCGCGAGATCGACGGTCTCGCGCAGCTCGTCAACGAGCTCCTCGCGCTCACGCGCCTGGAGTCGGGGTCGGAGACGCTGACGCTTGCCGCGCGATCCCCGGCGCGCCTCCTCGAGGCGGTCGCGCGGCGCATGGGTCCGCTCGCCGCGCGCGCAGGCGTCGCCCTGCTGGTCGAGCCGAGCGACGCGAGTCCCGTCCACGCGGATGCCGAGCGCGTCGAGCAGGTCCTGGCGAACCTCGTTCACAACGCTGTGAAGTTCACGCCGTCGGGGGGCACGGTCAGGCTCAATGCGGCGGACGACGGCGGCGATGTCGCCTTCACGGTGAGCGATACCGGTCAGGGGATCGACCCGGCCGACATCGACCGCATCTTCGAGCGCTTTTACAAGGCCGACCGTGCGCGCGCGGGCGAGGGGACCGGGCTCGGCCTCGCGATCGCGAAGCACCTCGTGCAGGCGCACGGTGGCCGCATCGGCGCGAGCAGCGCCGGGCCCGGCGGCGGTGCGACCTTCCGCTTCACCCTGCCCCGCGCCGCGCCCTGATCCGCGGAGCGGCGGTGCTAGCCTCGGGCTGATGACGCGTCTGCTCATCGTCGACGACGATGCGAACCTCCGCCACACGCTGAGCTACGCGTTCAAGCAGGAGGGGCTCGAGGTCGTGAGCGCCCAGGACGGCGACTCGGCGCTCGCGTCGTTCCGCCGATCTCAGCCGGACCTGGTGATCCTCGATGTCATGCTGCCGGGCCGCGACGGCTTCGAGGTGTGTCGCGCCCTCCGGCGGGAGAGCGACGTGCCGATCATCATGCTGACGGCGCGCGACACCGAGCTGGACAAGGTCGTCGGCCTGGAGATCGGCGCCGACGACTACTTGGCGAAGCCCTTCTCCACGCGCGAGCTCGTTGCGCGCGTGCGAGCGATGCTGAGACGCACGCGTCGCGGGGCGTCGCCATCCGATGGCCTGCGTGTGGAGCTCGACGGGCTCGTGCTCGACGCCTCGCGCCACCGTGTGTCGCTCGACGGACGCGAGATCGAGCTGAAGCCCAAGGAGTTCGATCTGCTCGCCTTCTTCATGGGTCACCCGGGACAGGTCTTCGGCCGGGAACAGCTCCTCGCGAGCGTCTGGGGCTACGACTTCACCGGCGACTCGCGCACCGTCGACACGCACGTCAAGACGCTGCGCGAGAAGCTGGGGGACAGCGCCGACCAGCCACGCTGGGTCGAGACGGTCCGCGGCGTGGGGTATCGCTTCCGCGAGCCGGCCTAGCGTTCACCGTCCGTTCACACAGGTCTCACCGGCTCCTCACGCCGGCTCACCACGCTGTCACCGAGGGCGGCGACGATCGAGTCGCACAGATGTGGAGAAGAGGAGATCCGATGAGCATGCGTAGGATCCTCGCGATCGTCGTGGCCCTCAGCGCGCTCCTCGCGGCCTGCGGCGGCGCCGGGAGCCCCAGCGATGGCGCGGGCGGGCCGTGCTTCCCGGTGAAGGGGCAGTGCGCGGATGAGGCCACCTCGCTAGATGGCGCGGGCGCGACGTTCCCCGCGGTCATCTACTCGAAGTGGATCGAGGAGTACGGCAAGGTCACCGGCGTCCAGATCAACTACCAGAGCATCGGCTCGGGCGGTGGCATCAAGTCCATCACCGATCGGACCGTGGACTTCGGTGCCACTGACGGCCCGATGAGCGACAAGCAGCTCGCGGACGCGAAGACATCCATCCTGCACGTGCCCACCGTCATGGGTGCGGTCGTGCCGACCTACAACATCCCCGGGGTCACCCAGACGCTCAAGCTCACCCCGGACGCGCTCGCGGGGATCTTCCTCGGCCAGGTCACGCGCTGGAACGACCCGAAGATCGCCTCCTCGAACGCCGGCGTCGCGCTGCCGGACCAGCCGATCACGACCGTCCACCGCAGTGACGGGTCCGGGACGACCAGCATCTTCACCGACTACCTCTCCAAGGTGAGCCCCGAGTGGAAGGCGAAGGTCGGCTCCGGGACATCGGTGAACTGGCCGGGCGGCGTCGGCGGCAAGGGCAACGAGGGTGTGGCCGGATCGGTGAAGCAGACGCCCTACGCGATCGGCTACGTCGAGCTCATCTACGCGATCCAGCAGAAGCTCGGCTACGCCAGCGTGCAGAACGCGAAGGGGAAATTCGTCGAAGCCAACCTCGACTCGGTCTCCAAGGCCGCTGAGGGGGTGACGCTCCCGGATGACCTGCGCGTCTCGATCACGAACTCGGACAACCCCGAGGCGTACCCGATCGCCGGATTCACCTGGCTCCTCGCCTATCAGGAGATGGCCGACGCGAAGAAGGCCATGGCCGTCGCCCGCTTCCTCTGGTGGAGCACGCACGATGGCCAGCAGTACGCCAAGGATCTGGGCTACGCGCCGCTCCCGAAGGACGTCGTGGCGAAGGCCGAGGCGAAGATCCGCAGCATCACCACGGCCGGAAAGCCGATCCTGCCGCAGTGACGACTCGCTCCGACCGCATCTTCGCCGGAGGCGTGGGGGCGCTGGCCGCGCTGGTGCCCCTCACGCTCTTCGGCATCACGGTGCTCCTGCTCATCGAGGCCTGGCCGTCGGTCACGCGCTACGGCCTGTCGTTCCTCGTCACCAGCGAGTGGGACCCGGTGAAGCTCGTCTTCGGCGCGGGCGCCTACATCTTCGGCACGCTCGTCACGACGACGATCGCGATCCTGCTCGCCGCGCCGATCGCGATCGGTGCCGCGGTCTTCCTGGTCGAGTACGCGCCGCGGGCGGTCCGCGGGCCTCTGGGCTTCCTCATCGAGGTGCTCGCGTACATCCCGAGCATCGTCTACGGCCTGTGGGGCTTCTTCGTCGTCGTGCCACTGATGCGGACCGCGGTGGAGCCTGCGCTCCAGGGGACCGTCGGGCAGCTGCCGGTCGTCGGCGCGCTCTTCTCCGGGAAGATCGTCGGCCTGGACCTGCTGACCGGAGGGGTGATCCTGGCGATCATGATCCTGCCGATCATCCTCGCGGTCTCGCGGGAGGTCGTGAGCGCCGTCCCGAATGCCCAGCGTGAGGGCATGCTCGCGCTCGGTGCGACGCGTTGGGAGATGGTGAGCCGGGCGATCCTCCCGTACGCACGGGCCGGTGTCGTCGGCGCGGCGGTGCTCGGCGTCGCGCGCGCGTTCGGCGAGACCATGGCGGTCACGCTCGTCGTGGGGAACGCATCGACGGCGATCACGCCCTCCCTCTTCACGCCCGGCTACACCCTCGCGTCGGCGATCGCCAACCAGTTCACCGAGGCCGACAGCGAGCTGTACTTCAGCGCGATCGTCGAGATCGCGCTCGTCCTCCTGCTCGTCGCCATCGTCGTGAATGCCGCCGCCCGGCTCCTGATCCGGCGTTCGGGCGCGGCGCGTGAGGGCATGGTCCTGTGAGCACCGCCGTGACCGCACCGCACTTCGCCCTGCCGGAGCGGCATCGCGTCATTCGGCGCAGGCGCGCCGCCTCGCTCATCATGGCCGGCCTGCTCGGCGGCGCGACGGTCTTCGCCGCATCGTTGCTCGTGATCATCGCCGGCTTCGTCATCGTGCGCGGTCTTCCGGCGCTCGACCTGGCCTTCTTCACGGATCGCCCCAAGCCATTCGGCGTGGAGGGCGGCGGGGTCGCCCCGGCGATCCTCGGCACGCTCGAGATGGGCGCGCTCGCCGCGATCGTCGCGGTCCCGGTGGGCCTGGGCGCCGCGATCTTCGCCAGCGAATACCGCTCGGGCCGCTGGGCGGCAGCGGTCCGGTTCTCGGCGGAGCTCATCGCCGGGCTGCCGTCGGTGGCGATCGGCGTGTTCGTCTGGGCGTTCATGGTCCGGAGCATCGTCGGGAACTACTCCGGTCTGGCGGGCGCGCTCGCGCTCGCGATCATCATGATCCCCATCGTCGCGCGGACCGTCGAGGAGGTGCTGCGCCTGGTCCCGGGCGGGCTGCGTGAGGCCGGCCTCGCGCTCGGAGCGCCGCGCTGGCGCGTGATCCTCTTCATCGTGCTGCCGACGGCCCGCGCCGGCATCGTCACGGCAGTCGTGCTCGCGATCGCGCGTGCCGCGGGAGAGACCGCGCCGCTCATGCTCACCGCGCTCGGGAACACGTTCTTCAGCTTCGACCCGCTCCGGCCGATGGCCGCGCTCCCGCTCCAGATCTACCAGTACGCGGTGTCGCCGTACGACGACTGGCACGAGAAGGCCTGGGGCAGCTCGCTGATCCTGGTGACGGTCATCGCGCTGCTGGCCGCCGGCCTCCGCCTGGCGACGCGGAGCCGCGTCCGATGATCACCACGCGCCGCCCCGACCCCGTGCCGGGCCCGAGCGTCCCGGCGGCGCCCCAGCGCCAGGCGCACGCCATGCGCATCGAGCACCTCGATGCCTACTACGGCAAGCACCACGCGATCGGCGGTGTGACGTTCGACATCGCCGCTGGCACGGTCACCGCGGTCATCGGTCCCTCGGGCTGCGGGAAATCCACGCTGGTCCGCTGCCTGAATCGCATGCATGAGGTCACGCCCGGCGCCTACGCCCGCGGCGGCGTGTTCATCGGCGATCTCGACATGTACTCACCGTACGCGGATCCCGTGGCCGTTCGCAGCATGGTCGGGATGGTCTTCCAGAAGCCGAACCCGTTCCCGATGATGTCGGTGTACGACAACGTCGCCGCCGGCCCGAAGCTGCGCGGCTGGCGCATGAGCCGCGCCGACATGGACGCCCTCGTCGAACGGAACCTGCGCCGCGCCGCCCTCTGGGACGAGGTGAAGGACAAGCTTCACCGCTCAGGAGCGGCGCTCTCCGGTGGCCAGCAGCAGCGCCTGTGCATCGCGCGGGCGCTCGCGACCGACCCCAGCGTGCTGCTGATGGACGAGCCATGCTCCGCGCTCGACCCGATCGCGACGTACAAGATCGAGGAGCTGCTCCGCGAGCTCGCGCGCGAGGTCACGATCGTCATCGTGACGCACAACATGCAGCAAGCCTCCCGCGTCAGCGAGCGCACCGCGTTCATGCTCGCGGGCGAGGACGGTGTCGGACGCCTGATCGAGTACGGCCGCACCGAGGAGGTCTTCACGACACCCCGCGACGAGCGGACCGAGGCGTACATCACCGGGCGGTTCGGCTGATGGGAAGATCCGTCCACGGCCGGGCCGCGCTCGACGAGGCGCTCGCAGCGTTGCAGTCCGAGGTGCGGCAGATCGCGAGCCTCGTGGACGACTCCATCGAGCGGAGCATCCTCGCGCTCATCACGCTCGATCAGCGGCTGGCCGGGTTGGTCATCGCGGAGGACCAGGCCATCAACCGGCTCCGCTTCCAGATCGAGGACCGCGCCATCCATCTCATCGCGACGCAGCAGCCGATCGCCGGCGACCTGCGCTTCACCATCGCCGTGCTCATGGTGGTCACCGAGCTCGAGCGGATGGGGGACTACGCCGCGGGCATCGCTCGCATCGTGCAGCTCCACGATGGCCGGCCGCTGCTCAAGCCGCTCGTCGACATCCCGGAGATGGCGCGGATCGTCCGGCAGATGCTGCGCGACGCGATCGACGCGTTCCTGCGGCGCAGCGAGCACGCCGCCGAGCGGGTCGCGCTCCAGGACGACGAGATCGATCGCCTCTACGGGTCGGTCTACCGTGAGCTCCTGACCTACATGGTGAACGACACCGCGACGATCGACCGCGCCACCTGGCTGCTCTGGGCGGCCCACAACCTGGAGCGTATGGGCGACCGCATCCAGAACATCTGCGAGCGGACGGTCTACGAGGTCACCGGCGTGATGCGAGAGCTGCACCGGCCCGAGGCGACCCTGGAGTGACCGCGAAGCGCCGCGTGCTGTTCGTCTGCACGCACAACTCGGCACGGTCGCAGATGGCCGAGGGGTTCCTGCGAGCCCTCGGTGGCGAGCGCTTCGACGCCGAGAGCGCCGGGACC
>DASSPF010000128.1:0-6217 GCA_035699805.1 Candidatus Limnocylindria bacterium
GTCCTGATACCACTCGCTGAACGATCCGGCGCAGCCGAGTCCGGCCACCACCTCGACCCGGTAGTTCCCGGCGGGGAGGTCGTCCTTCAGGTACGCGCCATCCGCGACCGCCGAGTACACGCTGCCGGTGAAGGTGCTGAGCTCATCCCAGAAGTTCACCTGGCAGCTCAGCCCGTTGCCCGCTCCGTCGGTGACGAAGCCGGAGATCCCGCCGGGCGTCGATGGCGCGAGGGTCCCGTGGATGCCGGCCGTGGTCGAGCCGGCGGTGACCGTCACGATGTCGGCCGACGCGCCGTCGGCTCGGTCGGCGTGGAACTCGCCGCCGTAGAAGACACCGCCGTCGCTGCACGCGCGGAAGCGCACCTTGTACGGGGCAGGGGCGAGCGGCGTGATGACGTACGTCCCATCCGGTGCGAGCGCGAGGGTGGTCTGTGAGAACACGATCTCGCCGGTGCTCGTGTTGATCGCGTCCACGACGCAGCCGTTGAGCGGCGTCCCCGACGTGTTCGTGACCCGTCCGCGGATCGCTCCGGTGGTCCCGTTCCCGAGCGTGATGTCGATCCCGCTCGTCGTGCCGCCGCCGCTGACGACCACCGGCGTGGCCGTCGAGCCATCCGGCTGGTCGCGGTAGAACTCGTCGGCGAAGCCGCTGCACGCGGAGCCGCCGGTGGCGACGCTCACGCGATATGTACCGTCGTCGAGGCCGCCGACCGTGTACGTGCCGTCCATGTTCGAGTTGGCGCTCGCGACGACCGACGAGGAACCCCAGACGTTCACCTGGCAGAGGCGCCCGTTGCCCGCTCCGTCGGTCACGCGGCCGCTGATCGCCCCCGTGCCTGCCGCGGCGGGCGACGCGCCGACCGCGGAGATGACCAGCACCAGCACCAGCGCGCGCGCCAGCACCCCTGCCGGCGGCGCTCCCGCCTCCCCCACGCCGGGAGGGTACCCGAACCTCCCGGCGCGGCAAGGTGCGCCCGGTATCAGCCCTGCGGACGCGCCGGACGGATGGCCGTGACCCGCGCCGGGCGGGCGGAGAGCTCCAGGATGCGGGTCGCCAGGCTCTCGGCCTCGGCGACGTCATGCGTCACGAACACGATGGTCCGCCGCTCGCGGCGCCAGATGGCGCGCAGCTCTTCGCGCAGGCGTGCCCGCGTCGCGGCATCCAGCGCGCTGAACGGCTCGTCCATGAAGATGACCTCCGGCTCCACCGCAAGCGCGCGCGCGAGCGCCACGCGCTGGCGCTCCCCACCGGAGAGCACCGCCGGATAGCCGCTGCGGTGCTCCGCGATCCCGCAGAGCTCGAGGTACCGCTCCGCGCGGGCCCGGTCCGCGCGTCCAGACCGCAGCTCCTGCGCGAGCTCGACGTTCGCGAGCACGGTCCGCCAGGGCACCAGGCGGGGCGACTGGAACACGTAGGCAGTGCGCGGCCAGCCGCGTTCGGCGGGCTCGCCGCCGACGAGCACGCTGCCGGACGCGAGGGGGACGAGCCCGCCCAGGGCACGGAGCAGCGTGGTCTTCCCAGCTCCGGAAGGGCCCAGGACGCACAGCAGCTCGCCCGCCTGCACATCGAACGTGATGCCGTCCAGGACGAGCCGGTCGCCGAAGCGCACGACCACGTCCCGGACGGCGATCGACGACGGCGCGCCCGCCGCGTCAGGGCGCGCGGAAGAGGACATCCGCCACCTTGGGCAGCTCCTTCACATCGCCGAGCGTCTTCGCCGCCTCCCAGGTGGCGGTGATGCGCGCGGCGTCGTCGGTCGACACCGGGCCACCGCCGAGCTCGTATGCGGTGAAGAACCAGCGCAGGTAGGCCTCGTCCACCTTCTTCTCCTGCGCGATGGCGCGCACCACCTCGGACTGGTTGGCGCGCAGGTATTCCCGCGACTCGCGGAGCATGCGCTGCACCTCCGCGAGCGCGGCCGCCTTCGTGCTTGCGCGATCCCGGTACGTCACCACGATGCTGGAGAGCGACGGCTGGCCGGCCAGCGTGCGGAACTCGCTGGCGATCTCGGAGAGCACGCGGTGATCGGGCGAGTCCTTCAGCCGGAAGAGGCCCACCTGGGTGGTGACCGCCGCGTCGAGCTTGCCGTCCTTGAGGAGCTGCGGCACCGCCTCCGGCGGGGTCTCGGTGAACTTCACGCTGCCGGTCTTGAGATCGGTGTCCAGCTTGTGGCGCGCTGTCAGCACGTACCGCGTCTCCTGCACGAAGGTGCCGCCGAGGGAGGGCACGGCGATGGTCTTCCCCGCCAGATCCGCCGGCGTCCGGATCGCGCTGTTCTTGCCGGTGACCAGCTGCGTGCCGTTCAGGTTCACCAGGCCGAGCGAGAGGATGAGGAAGCCGGGCTCGGCGCCCGCGGTGCGTGGCACGGCGAGCGGGGTCGCCTCGATGACGTCGTACTGCTTGGTGTTGGCGGCCGGGATGATCTGCGCCACCGGCAGGAACGAGATCCTGAGGTCGACCGTCTTGGAGGTCACCTTGCCGTTCTGGATGGCCCAGACGAGCGCCGCGCGGCTGGGATCGTCGGCGTAGGCAAGGGTCAGTGTCTGCCGTTCGACCGACGGCGCGGGCGTGGTCGCGGCGGGTGCCGCCCCGCACGACAGGATCACGAGCGCGACGAGAGCGAGCGCGATGGGGCGCATGGTGACCTCCTCAGCGTGGTCTGTTCAGGCCGGCGCGAGCACGCCCTGCGCGTCCGCGCGATGGCGGACGAGGATTCGCTCGAGCCGCGCGAAGACGAGCCAGTCGAGCGCGAAGACGAGCACGAGGATCGCGAGGATCGAGGCGTACAGGAGCGCGGTGTCGTACACGGTGCGCGCGTAGCTCATGAGGTAGCCGAGGCCGGTCGTGACGCCGAAGATCTCCGCCACGATGCCGACCTTCCAGCCCACGCCGTACGAGATGCGCGCGCTGGCGACGATCTCGGGCAGGAGCGCGGGCAGCACCAGCAGACGCAGCCGCCGGAGGCGATCGCGAGTGAACGACTCGGCCATCTCGTAGAGGTCCTCATCCAGGCGCAGCAAGCCACTCCAGACGTTCACCATCGTGAACGGGAGCAGGATCGCCACGATCACCGCGAGCACCGAGAGGTCGTTCACCCCGAACCACATGACCGCGAGGATCGCCCACCCCACCGTGGGGAACGCGTTCAGGAGCGGCAGGAGGCGGCCGGAGACGAGCACGCGCGTGAGGTAGATGAACCGCGCGGCGAGCATGAGCGCGGTGCCGGCCGCGACCGCGATCACCACCGCGATGAGCACGCGCCCCAGCGAGGCGTAGGTGTGACGCGCGAGCTCCGGGTCGATGAGGAGCTGTGCCATCAGCGGCAGCACGCGCGAGGGATCGGGCGCGATCGACGCATCGACGCCCGAGCGTGCCGCGATGAGCCAGAGCGCGACCACACCCACCACCGCACCATCGGCCACCATCCGCTGCGCGCGGAGCGACGGGCGCCCCGGGCCGCTGGCCCATGTGGGCGCGCTCATCTCGGCGTCCTCATGCGATGAGCGTCTCGAGCGCGTCGAGCGCCGCCTCCACCTCACGGTCGGTCGCGCCGGCCAGGCGCTCCAGCGCGAGGCCGAGCATGAGCGCGTCGAGCACCATCGCCTTGGCCGCGGCGTCGGGGCCGCCGATCTGGGCCGCGACGATGGCGCGCCGCTCGGCGAAGCGCGCCGGCAGCGCCCCACCGCGCCGGCGCGACCCGGCAAGGACCGCCTCGAGGAGCACCCGCCACGCGCCGCGGTCGCCGAGGGCCCGTCGGCGAAGCCACGCCAGCCCGATCTCGCGCCGCCGCTCCGGCCTGGCGCGCTCGAGCTCCTCACGGAAGCGCGCAAGGTGCCGATCGAGGAGCCGTGTGACGAGCGCGTCGAACAGCCGCTCGCGGGTGTCGAAGTAGTAATGCAGCAAGCCCTGGGCGACGCCGGCCTCGTGGGCGACGTCCTTCATCGACGTCGCGGCGAGCCCCTGCCGGTCCGCGCAGCGATCGGCGGCGTCGAGGATGGTGGTGGCGCGATCCGCAGATTGACTGATCGGTCAATCAAAGCGCGCGGCCCCGCCGGCGTCAAACTGGCGCCACGGCCGAGCGAAGCGCTACGGGCGCGCCAACCAGACCGCCTGGGTCTCGCCGGCCGAAAGGCGGTTGTCGCGCCAGGCCAGTGCCGTCCCGGTCGCGCCATAGCTGACGGTCGGGTTCAGTCGCGACGCGAGCAAGCTCATGCTCCAACGCCTTCCTTCCTTCGTATGCGAATGCGTACGCTGTGTCCGTGGCGCCCGTCTCCTGACACATTGAACCGGCCGTCCTCGAGTTCCTGTGCGACGCCCTACGACGTCAACGCTTCAGGGTTCCATAGAACCGGAGCAACTCCACCCAGCGCGTAGACCCAGATCCACATTTAGCGTCCTACCTGCTACCAGCCAATCCCCGCCCGTCCTGCCCAGACGCTGCAACCGCCCGATATTCCGGCGCGCGGAGTGCCAAGGCCGACCTCAATCGCGTAGTTAGTCTGGCCCTGAAGGTGGCGGGGGACGGATGCGGCTGGTGATGTTCGAGGCCGGATCGAGGGTGAAGCGCTCCGGGTTGGTCGTGGTCACACTGGTGGAGGCGCTCAAGGCCGTCGTAGCTCATGCCAAAGGTGTCGGTCGTCCCAGGGCTGGTGATCCCGGAGACGAGCTCGGCCAGCGCGGTGCGGTTGCCCTCGGGCTCGAGGGTGTAGGTACGGCTAGTGATCGTGGTCGCGCCGATGGCGTTGGCGAGGCTGGTGAGCCGCTGGGCGCGGTCGGTCATCTGGGTACGCCGCGAGAGCTCGTCGTACGCGCAGCCAAGGGCGAAAGCGCGCTCGCCAACGATCTATGACCCTACCAATCCTCTGCGCTTTGGTCGGCGAAACCAGCGAGCAGCACGTGGATGGGGCATTACGCGAACGCTTCCAGGCTCGAGAGGAACAGCCTCCGTAGCCGCATCGAACTGTGCGTCCGCCTCGCGCAATTGCTCCTCCATTTCTGGTGGGGCGCTCCCGGACCAACTCAGAATCGAGCGGATCTCGCCCCGGATGTTGATGCCGGCCACGTATGCCGATGATGGTCCATCGAATCCACGGCGGACTCCGTCGACGAACTGAAGCCATTTCGGGACGAGCTCCTGTAGAAGTTTCTGTCGTCTCCTGTCTCGAATCTCCGCTAGGAGGCTTCCGTCGTCACCTAACAGCGCTGCAATGTGTTCACGTAAGAATCGGGCGCGGGCCGCAACCGCAGTCAACAAGGCCGTCTCATCGAGAAATGACGCAGAAGCAACGCCGGGAGGCAGGTCGTCCGACAGGTGCTCGATCAGGAAGTACGTGAATGGCTCATCCATCTCGGCGTCAAATACTGGTAGGCGCGCTCCGCCACGGAGCGGGAAGAGGAACGTTGTGTAACTTTGTTCCGCTTCAAGGAAGTTCGACACTTCGATCATCATCCCACTGTGGTCGATGCTGATGCCCTCAGCGTTCCACCAGAGAGGTTTCTCGACGAGGCCGTAGTCATGGGCGAGGTAGCGAAACTCATGGCGTATCGCCTCGACGAACTGAGTCTCACGCGGAGAGAGTCCTACGGCCATGCCACTACGATCCAGTTTTGGTAGTCGAGGGCATCCATGCCCTGCTCGACGAAGTACCGCTTGAAGCGCGTCTCGGCGACGCGCCGAGCGGCCGAGATGCGACCGCGAGGCAAACCGCTACGAGGATCGCCAGGTACAGGATCGCGGCAGCGTGCGCGGTCACGACGTTTCTCCTGCGCCACGCGCCCATCCACCCGATGTCGCTCGCCTGCGTATCTAGCCCTCATAACGAGCGACCGCTCGACACGCAACCTACATGGCGTTCCGGGGAAGTCAAGTACCAATCAAGCACAACTCGCGGTCATTTACCTTGCCGCATCCCAGCCGCGTGGCTACCGCAGGGGTCAGCCGATATGCATCGCCGGGTGTAAAGAAGAAGCCCCGCCGGATCGCTCCGGCGGGGCCCCCGCTGGTCGGTCTGGTGTCTGCACCACGCACTCGCTGCGCGCGTGCGCCTGCGTTAGTACTCGCTGCGCTCGTTGCTCAATAGTCCATCCCGCCGCCACCGGGCATGGCGGGAGCCTTCTCCTTCTCGGGGAGGTCGGTGATGAGCGCCTCGGTGGTGAGGATCATCGACGCGATGGAGACCGCGTTCTCCACGGCCGAGCGCACGACCTTCGCCGGGT
>DASSPF010000129.1:0-28626 GCA_035699805.1 Candidatus Limnocylindria bacterium
GACACGCACGAGCTCGTGCCCCTCGCGCGCCGCACGTTCGCGTCACTCACGCCGGTCGAGCGCATCGTCGCCCACGGCGACTTCCACCACTACAACCTCCTCCGCCACGGCGAGCGCTGGGTGGCCATCGACCCCAAGCCCGTGCTCGGCGAGCCTGAGTTCGATGTGCCCGCGTTCCTCTGGAACCCGCATGGGACGAGGTCAACGCGCGCCCGGACCGAGAAGCGCCTCCGGGCATTCGCGGACGCCGGGCTCGATGGCGACCGCATCCGCGCGTGGGCGATCGTCCGCGGCGTGTGCGACGGCCTTCCGCTCGCGCCGGGCGAGGGCGAGACCCCGCAGCTCCGCGTCGTCCGCGAGCTGCTCTAGCGTGGCCGCACGCTGGCACCGGCGTAGCGTCCGAGGGCATCCACCGGGAACCTCCCGCGCAGCGCCGCTGTAGTACGAGCAGACCCGCTGGAGCATTCGTCCACCAGGTCACGAGGGACCGAATAGGAGACGGATCGATCAGGAGGACGGCAGGCGAGTGAACGGGCGCTCACCCCGTGCCGTCGCGACGGTCGTGAGGTCGATGGCTCTTGGAGGGTCGCTCGTCCTCGCCGCCCTCCTGGCCGGATGTTCCGGGTCACCGGACGCGCCGGCGGCATGTCCGGTGACCCTTCCGAATGGCAGGGTCACCGCGAAGCCAGTGAACGCACCCGACCCATTGGCATACGGCGACGGCGTGATGTCGGTCGGACTCTTTCCGAACGGGATCGTCGTGTTCCGGAAGGGCGGGCCAGGAGAGATCCGGGCCGACGGCAGCCTGGCGATGAAGTTTCCGTGGGACAGGGGGCACGCCTCTGGACGCCTCGTCATCACCGGTCGGCGCCTCGACGCGGCCGCTCCGCCACTTCGCGCAGACGTGCCCGAGTTCTATGCCGACGGGGGATTTCTGCCCACGCGTCTGATCTTTCCCACCGTCGGGTGCTGGGAGGTCACCGGCACGGTGGGTCGCTCGCAGCTGACGTTCGTGACGCAGGTCGTACGCGAGTAGTCCGCCCCCCGTGAGCGAGCTGCTCTAGAGTGGCCGCATGCCGGTGAAGATCGAGACCCTCACCGCGGGACAAGGAGACGAGGCGCGCGACGGCGACACGCTCTCCGTCCACTATGTCGGCACGCTCACCGACGGCAAGAAGTTCGACTCCAGCCGCGACCGCGGCCAGACCTTCGACGTCACGCTCGGCCAGGGCCGCGTCATCGCCGGCTGGGAGCAGGGCCTCGTCGGCATGAAGGTGGGCGAGACACGCCGGCTCACCATCCCACCGGAGCTCGGGTACGGCGCGCGCGGGGCCGGTGGCGTCATCCCCCCGAACGCGACGCTCGTGTTCGAGGTCGAGCTCGTGCGCCTTCGCTCAGCGAAGGGCTAGCGAAGCCAGGGCGGCGCTTCCCAGCGATCGGGGAGCACGGTGACCTTCACCGGCATCTCGGCGGCCTGCTCGGACACCGACTGGATCTGCCCGATCAGCATGGGACCGTAGGGGCAGAACGGCGTGGTGAGGACCATGCGCACCTCGGCCTCCTCGGGCGTGAAGACCACCTCGCGGATGAGGTCGAGGTCGATGACCGAGAGACCGATCTCCGGGTCGAGCACCGCCTGGAGCGCGTTGAGGATGGCCTCCTGCTTCTCAGCCTCGGCCACGATCGGCGACTTCTCGCCGGCTGTCGTCTTCTCGTCGGTCATCTCTGGTCCTTCCCCGCCTTACCGGCGCGCGAGCCACGCGAAGAGGTTGAGCGCGAGCGTGAGCAGGATGCTCACGATGATCGAGGTCGCGATCGGCGCATGGACCGTCCATCGCTCGCCCTGGATCGTCACGTCACCGGGCAGACGGCCGACGAGCGGCAGGCGGCCGGCGAACGTCAGCACGAACCCCATCACCAGGATGAGGGCGCCGATGAGCATGAGCGTGCGTCCGAGGTCCATAGGACCTCATTGTCCCATGCCGTGGGCCGCCTTCAGCCCAGCGTCACCAGCAGGATGCGATCGTCGGTCGGCGCGGGCCGGCCGCGCGCGTCGCGGTTGCTCGTGAGGACGAGGAGCTGGCCGCTCGGCAGCTCGAACACATCGCGCAGACGCCCGAACTGGTTCGCCAGGAGGCGCTCCTCGAAGGCGGTGGTCCGGCCGTCCGGTCCGAAGACCACGCGGTGCACGTGCTGCCCGCGCAGGGTGGCGAAGAGGAACGAGCCGCGCAGCGGACCGGGTGCGGCCAGGAACGTGGCGCCGGAGGGCGCCCAGGTGTCCGCGCGGCCGCTCCAGACGATCGGATCGACGAAACGCGCGTCGCCGGCCTGGCCCGTCACCGTCGGCCACCCGTAGTTCTTGCCCGGCTCGATGAGGTTCACCTCGTCCTGGCAGCAGAACGGAACGAGGCCGCTAGGCCCGTGCTCGGTCTCGTACAGCCGGCGCGTGTCGGGATGGAATGCCAGACCCTGCACGTTGCGGTGGCCGAGCGACCACACCGCCGATCCGGGGAACGGTCCGTCGGCCGGCGCCGTGCCGTCGCGCTCGAGGCGCAGCACCTTGCCGTTCGGCGAGCTGGCGTCCTGGGCGCGCGACGGCACCTCGCCGTCGCCCGTCGCGACGTAGAGCTTCCCGTCCGGACCGAACTTGATGCGGCCGCCGTCGTGCTGCTCCGATCCCGGGATGCCGTCGATGAGGACCGTCTCCTCCACGCCCACGCCGCCCGCGTCGCGCATCCGCACGAGGCGATTCAGCGTCGTCGTGCCGGGACCGCGGTACGAGTAGTACAGGTACACGAACCCGTTCTTCGCAAAATCGGGGTCGAGCGCGAGACCGAGGAGTCCGCGCTCGGTGTTCGACGAGACGCGCGCGGGGACCGTGGCCCACGGCTCCGGCTCCAGCGTGGCGGTCGTGCCGTCGAAACGCACCACGCGCACGCGGCCGGGGCGCTCGGTGACGAAGAGCCGGCCGTCCGGTGCACGGTCCACGGCCCAGGGGATCTCGAGCCCGGAGACCAGCACCGCGACGCTCTGGACCACGGCCGGGCCGATGCGCGGGCTCGGCGTGGGCGATGGGCTGGGTGTGGGTGGTCGCGTGGACGCGGCGACCGTAGGCGACACGACCGCGTGCGTCGTCCGCTGCGGCGCGCCACCGCCCGGATCCAGGCACGACGCCAGGGTCAGCGCGGCCGCGGCGAGGATCGCGTTGCGCATCAGCGCCGCCGCCACGCCGCGAGATCCACGGTGGAGAGCGGCGCGGCGACATGGAAGCCTTGCGCGGCGTCGCAGCCGAGTGCCGTGATGCGCCGCCAGGTGAGATCGTCCTCGATACCGACGGCGGTGACCGAGCGCCCGCGGGCCTTCGCCTCGCGCACGATGCTCGACGCCTCGTCGAGAGCGCGCCCGTCCACGGGAATGCGCGACACCAGGCCGCGCCCCAGCTTCAGCATGTCGGCAGGCACGTCCGAGAGATCGGTCGCGTCGACCACGTCGTCGATCGCCACGCGCATGCCGCGCTCGCGCATGAGGGCCATGCTGGCGATCTGCTCGGGTGAGCGCAGCGTGGCCGCGGGGACCTCGGCGATGATCTGCTCCGGACCACCGACGGCGCGGATGGTCATGTCGAGGTACCGGCGGAAATGTGCGTCACGCAGGTTCTCGGGCGACACGTTCACGCCGACCGCAAGCGCCTCGCCATCGGCGCGCCACACCGCGGCCTGGCTGATCGCCTCGCGCAGCACCCACAGCGTGAGCTCGCGCGCCAGACCGGCGCGCTCCAGCGCCGGGACGAATTGGGACGGCGGGAGGACGCCGCGCGTCGGATGGCGCCACCGCACGAGCGCCTCCACCGCGACCAGCGCGCGGTCGGGAACGCGGACGACGGGCTGGTAGTGAAGGACGAGCTGGTTCTCGACGATCGCCTGATGGAGCTCGAAGCGTCCATCGGCGGCGCTCACGCCTCGTTCCCCTGGGCATCCTCCCAGAGCGTCGCGGCCGAGGCGCCGGCCGGCGGTGTCCTGCCGAGATGGCGGTACGCGCGCTCGGTCGCCACGCGGCCGCGCGGCGTGCGCTTCAGGTAGCCCTCGCGCATGAGGAACGGCTCGTAGACATCCTCGATCGTCTCGGCATCGTCCGACACCGCCGCGGCGAGCGTCTCGACGCCCACCGGCCCGCCGGCGAACTTGTCCACGATCGCGCCGAGGAGCCGGCGATCGGCGTCGTCGAGCCCGTGCTCGTCCACCTCGAGCGCGGCGAGCGCCTCGTGTGCGACCGCGAGCGTCACGCGCCCGTCGTGGCGCACCTGCGCGAAGTCGCGCACGCGCTTCAAGAGGCGGTTCGCGATGCGCGGCGTGCCGCGCGAGCGGCGCGCGATCTCGTGCGCGGCCGTCTCCTCGACCGTCACCGCAAGGATGCGCGCGGACCTGGCCACCACGCGCTCGAGCGCGACCGTGTCGAAGAGGTCGAGGTGGTACATCGCGCCGAACCGGTCCCGCAGCGGCGACGAGAGGCGTCCGATGCGCGTCGTGGCGCCGACGAGCGTGAAGCGCGGCAGCGGCAGTCGCAGCGTGCGCGCGCCGGGACCCTTGCCGATGACGATGTCGAGATGGAACTCCTCCATCGCCGGATAGAGGACCTCCTCCACGATGCGCGGCAGCCTGTGGATCTCATCGATGAAGAGCACCTCGCCCGGGGCGAGATTGGTGAGGATCGCCGCGAGGTCGCCCTGGCGCTCGATCGCCGGACCGCTCGTCACTCGGATCGGCACACCGAGCTCGTGGGCGATGACGTTCGCCAGGCTCGTCTTCCCCACCCCGGGCGGGCCGTAGAGAGCGACGTGCTCGAGCGACTCCGCGCGTGCCTTCGCCGCGTCGATGAGGATGCGCAGGTTGGACTTCACCTTCTCCTGGTTGATGTACTCGTCGTCGGAGAGGCGCTGCGGCCGCAGGCTCTGGTCGAGCGAGAGCTCCTGCTTATCCTGGGCGGACGGCGCGACCGGCCGCGACGCAGGCGGCTTCGTGCTCACGCCCGGCCCTCGGCGATAAGCTCGCGCACCCGGGCGACGATCTCCGCCCGCGGGAGCATCAGGCCCTTCTCTTCGGTGCGGCGCTTCAGCTCCACCGCGCCCTCCTTGAGGGTCCGGTTCGAGACGGTGAGGCGGAACGGGATACCGATGAGGTCGGCGTCGGCGAACTTCACGCCCGCGGACTCGTCGCGGTCGTCGTAGAGGACCTCCACACCGGCCGCCTCGAGCTCGGCCACGAGCGCGTCCGCGCTCACGCGGACGGTGTCGTCCTTCCCGAGGAGCGAGATGACGTGCGCGTGGAACGGCGCGACCGCGAGCGGCCACACCAGGCCACGCTCGTCGTGGTGGGTCTCCATGATCGTCTGGACCGCACGGCCGATGCCGATCCCGTAGCTGCCGAACATGATCGGCTGGCGCGTCCCGTCCTCGGCGAGATACGTCGCGCCCATCTTGTCCGCGTAGTACGGGCCGAACTTGAAGATGTTCCCCACCTCGACCCCGCGCTTGATGGTGACGGCCGCACCGCACTTGGGGCAGGCGTCGCCTTCCCGGACGTCGTGGACGTCCACGGTCTCGCCGGTGAAGTCGCGTCCGGGCAGGACGTCGCGCAGATGCGCGCCCTTCTTGTTCGCGCCGGCGATGTAGGGCCGCGTCTCGACGGACGCGTCGACCAGGAGTCTGGTGGCGAGGCCGACCGGACCGACGAAGCCGGCGACGCCCTTCACCGCTGCGAAGTCCGCGTCGCCCGCGAACTTCACGTCGCTCGTCCCGAGGACCTTGCGCAGCTTGGGCTCGTTCAGCTCACGGTCGCCGGGCATGACCACGGCCACCACGTTCCCCGCGGCGTCCTTCAGGAGCAGGGTCTTCAGCAGGTCGCGCGCGTCGATCTTCAGCGACGCCACGAGCGCTTCGATGGTCGTGACGCCCGGCGTGGCGAGCTCGCTCATCGCAGGGGCTGTCGCTCCGTCCACAGCGGTGCCCGTGGCTAGGCGGCGGGTCGCCTTCTCCATGTTCGCCCGGTAGTCGCAGCCGGAGCAGAAGATGATGCGGTCCTCGCCGACCTCGGTGAGCACCTGGAACTCGTGCGCGACGTCGCCGCCCATGTTGCCGGTGTCCGACTCCACCGAGATGGCGTCCAGATCCATTCGCGCGAACGACCGCTCGTACGCGCCGTGCTGCGCCCAGTACTGGCGGTCCAGCCCTTCCCAGTCCTTGTCGAGCGAGTACGCGTCCTTCATCACGAACTCGCGCACCCGGAGCAGCCCGGCGCGCGGCCGCTGCTCATCGCGGCCCTTCTCCTGGAAGTGGTAGACCATCGCCGGGAGCTGCCGGTACGAGAGGATCTCGCTCCGCGCGTGGTGCATGACCAGCTCCTCGTGGGTGTAGCCGATCATGTACTCGTGCCCGCCGTGGTCCTTCGTGCGGAAGGTCACCGGCTCCAGCGTGTCCCAGCGCCCGGTCTCCTTCCAGTACTCCGCGGGCGTGATGACCGGGACGCGGATCTCCTGCGCGCCGATGCGGTCCTGCTCCTCGCGGATGATCTGCTCCACCTTGCGCGCCACGCGGAAGCCGAGCGGCAGCCAGGTGTACAGGCCGGCCGCGAGGGGCCGGGCGATGGCGGCGCGGAGCATGAGCTGCGTGCCTGGCGTCGTGGCGTCGGCTGGCGCCTCGCGTAGCGTGCGGCCGAAGAGATTCGACTGTCTCATGTGAACAACTCCGAGGGGCGTATTCGGGACGCGCTGCGGTACGCCGACGTCCGACGGACGCCGGCTAGCGCGGGATTCGGTACGTGGACCCTCGGATCGCGTGCATCGTGGGTGAAGTGTATGGCCCGGGCGCGCTAGCGTGCAGCCTGTGGTGGCCGGCGTGACCTCGACGATCCCGGTGTACCTCGAGCGCGGCAGCGAGCGGACCTTTGCCTGCGCCATCGAGTGGCCGGGCTGGAGCCGCAGCGGGCGCGATGAGGCGGCCGCGCTGCAGGCGCTGTTCGACAGCGCATTCCGCTACCGGCGTGTCGTCGCGAGGGCCAGACTGGGATTCACCCTGCCGCGATCGCTGACCGACCTTCGTGTCGTCGAGCGCCTCGCCGGGAGCGCGACGACCGATTTCGGCGCGCCCGGAGCCGAACCGAAGGCCGACCGCCGGCCACTGGATGACGCGGAGCTGGGGCGTCTTGTCGTGCTCATCGAAGCGGCGTGGCGGGCATTCGACGATGCGGTGCGGTCCGCGCGCGGGCGGACGCTCGCGAGAGGCCCACGCGGCGGCGGGCGCTCGCTCGAGGCGATCCTGGAGCACGTGCGCGACGCGGAGCGCTCATACCTATCGGGGCTCGGGTGGAAGGTCGCGACTGGCGCGTCGACCGAGGCGATGCGCGCGGCGGTCCGCGACGGCCTCGCGGCGTCGGCGCGCGGCGAGATCCCGGCGAAAGGTCCGCGGGGCGGCGTGCGCTGGACCGCGCGGCGTTTCGCGCGCCGCCTCGCGTGGCACGCCATCGACCACGCCTGGGAGATCCAGGACCGCGCCGGCGTCTCGTAGTCAGCCGACCGCGCGCTCCAGCACTGCCCACACCCGCGTCTGCACGCGCGCGGCGGCCCCGGTACCGCTCATCCGAGAGGCGATGATCTCGGCCTGCTCGGGATAGCGCGTCGCGAGCTCGCGCAGCATGGCGAGGCCGGCGATGCGCTCCTCCTGGACGTCCCAGCGGTCGATCGCCACCCGCGCGTGTGCCAGCCGCTGCGGGAAGCGATCGAGCCGGACGTAGCGGTCGGAGGCCGGGAAGCGCTGGGCCGCAAGGTCCACACCGTGTGCGAAGACCACGTCGTCCAGGTCCGCGTCGCGGAAATCGTTCCCGCTGAACTCGTTGCGCTTCCGATCCGGGGCGGCGGCGCGTCCGGCCGCGCCGATCGGGCGGCCCAGGAACGTCACCGCGCCCATCGCCCCGGCGAAGCGGCAACCCACGAACTCCGCGGCGTCGGTGCGCCAGCCATCGAGGTTCGCGTCATCGAAGGTGCAGCGCTCGAATCGCGCCGCGCCTGGCCGGATCTTCCGCAGGTCGGCGCCATCGAAGCGGCAGTCCCGGAAGATCGAGGGTGGCACCGCCGCGAACAGCGGCTGGTAGCGGCGGTCCATGCGGATGGCGCGGAAGTCGCACGAGACGAAGAGGCAGCCCGATAACGAGAAACGGTCGAACCGCGCCCTGCGGAAGTCCACCCCGCGGATCGTCGCGCGGCCGAAGGCGACCACGCGGTCGCTCGCGGGCTGGGCATCCGGTGGATCCGTGCCCTCCGGTGTGCCGTCGCCCGATGGCTCGTCGCTACGTTCGCTGGCCTGCGGGAACACTGCGCCCCGGCGTGAGCTGCCCCTCGTGCGACGCCTTGGGGGCCTTCTCCGAATACGGCTCCTTGCCGTTCTCGATGAGGATCTTGTCGATCTCGGCCATGAGCGCGTCCATGAGCTCGCTCTCGGGGTACGTGCCCACGACCTTGCCCTTGCGGAAGATCGCGCCCTTCCCCACTCCGCCGGCGATACCCACGTCGGCGTCCTTGGCCTCGCCCGGCCCGTTCACCTCGCAGCCCATCACCGCGACCTTCATCGGCACGGGGAGCGCGCGCAGGCGCTCCTCGGCCACCTTGGCGAGCGGGATGAGGTCGATGTCTGCGCGTCCGCACGAGGGGCAGGCCACGAGCGTGAGGCCCTGGTCACGCAGCCCGAGCGACTTCAGGATGTCGAAGCCCGCCTTGACCTCCATCACGGGGTCCTCGGAGAGCGACACGCGGATGGTGTCGCCGATGCCCTCGTACAGCAGCACGCTCATCCCGGCGGTGGAGCGGATGGAGCCCGAGAGCGCGGTGCCGGCCTCGGTCACGCCCAGGTGCAGCGGGTACGGGACCGTCTTCGCCAGACGGCGGTACGCGGCGACCATCACCGGCACGTCGAACGCCTTCACCGAGACGACGATGTCGTCGAAGTCGAGGTCCTCGAGGATCTTGATCTCCGAGAGCGCGAGATCGACCATGCGCTGCGCCTCGTCGCGCAGGTCGCCCGGCTGGCGGTCGCCGATGGAGCCGTGGTTCACACCGATGCGGATGGGCGTCCCCTGCTCCTTCGCCTTGCGCACCACCTCGCGCACGCCGTCCTTGTTGTGGAGGTTCCCGGGGTTGAGGCGCAGCTTGTGGACGCGCGCCTCGAGGGCCATGAGCGCGAGCCGGTAGTCGAAGTGGATGTCGGCGACGATGGGCAGGATGGAGCGCCGCACGAGCTCCTTGAGGGCCTCCCCCGCCCGCTTGTCCGGCACCGCGACGCGCGCGATCTCGCAGCCCGCTTCCTGGAGCCGCTCGATCTGCGCGATGGTCGCGGGGATGTCGTGCGTGAGCGTGGTGCACATGGACTGGACCGCAACGGGCGCGCCGTCGCCGATGGCGGTCCCGCCCACCCACACGCGCTTCGAACGGCGGCGCGGCCGCGGGCCGACGCGGTCCTCGGGCAGGTTGAGGTCCACGTTGAGGGGGGCGTCCATAGGTCAAGTGTAGGCGGCCTTCTGCCTCTCGCCGGGAAGGTCGTGTCACAGTTGCGGCGATGGAGCGATTCCCGGCCGGCACGAGCATCGTGTGGCGCTCGGTGGACCGCGACGCCGGCGTCGTCCAGACGGTGTGGCCGTGGACGATCGTGCGCGACGACCCCAGCGGCATCGTCCTGTATCTCCCCGTGGGGACCGTCGGCAAGCAGCGCACCGGCGAGCGCGGCGGGCCGCGCGACCGCCTGATGATCCGCTGGGACGGCGGGCACCGCGATGTCACCTGGCACAGCGCCGACGTCGTACGTCTCTATCAGGAGGGCGACGCGTTCTCCATTTGGATCGCGCGCGATGAGACGACGCGCGCCGTGGTCTGGCGGTACATCAACCTCGAAGAGCCGTGGCGGCGCACGCCTTTCGGCTTCGACTCCAAGGACTGGTGGCTCGACCTCTGGTCGGAGCCGGAGGGCGACGAATGGCAGTGGAAGGATGAGGACGAGCTCGCCTGGCTCGTCACGCAGGGACGGGTCTCGGAGGCGTTCGCGCGAGACGTCCGTGCGAGCGGCGAGCGCGCGGTCGAGCGGATCCGCGCCGGGGCAACGCTGCTCGACCCCTCCTGGTCGTCGTGGCGTCCCGATCCGGACTGGCGTATCCCGGTCATCCCCCAGAACTGGCGCGAGCTCGTAGCGCAGTAGCCGCCTGACGCGGGGATCACCCGGCCTCGGCCAGCACCTCGTTCAGCCAGCGCCAGGCCTCGTCCACGAGCACCGCGTTGTTCTCGTGCGTGTAATAGCCCAGCGCGATGAGCGCCTGCGAGAGGACCCAGCCGCGCGCCCGTCGCCACGTCGCGTCGTCGACGGCGAGCAGCTGGCGGAATACGTCCCGCAGCCCCCGCGGGACCATCTTCCAGGCGACCATCACGTCGCATGCGGGATCGCCGACGGCGCACGAGCCCCAGTCGACCACGCCGCAGATCCGTCCACCGGACGCGAGCACGTTGCGCGAGTCGAGATCGCCGTGGATCCACACGCCCGGACCGGCCCACACGGGTGCCGCGAGCGCGTCCTCCCACAGCGCGAGGACCGCGCGCCCGTCGATGCGCTCCCCCATCGCTCCGACAGCGCCGCGCATCGCGGCATCACGCGGCGCGAGCGGACCGCCGCGTCCGCCGGGCGGCGGGCCGCCCGTGGTCTCCTGGCGGCGCAGCGTGTGGATGAACGCAGCCAGCGCGCGCATGGCGTCGTCCGGATCTGCCAGGTGCTCCGCCGTCGCCATCTCACCCGCGACCCAGCAAAGGACCGCCCACGGGAATGGATAGCCCTCGCCCGGCTCGCCACGCACGAGCACCTTCGGTATCGCCAGCGGGAGGTCCCGAAGACGTGGAAGGTACGCAAGCTCCTTCTCGAGGGACGGCACGCTGACCGCGTGCCGCGGCAGCCGCACCACGAGCTCGCTCCCGAGCCGGTAGAGCGCGTTGTCCGTCCCTCCCGGCAGGACGGGCGTCACCTCCAGCGACGCCCACCGCGGGTGCTGCGCGGCGACGAGGCGCCGGACGAGGTCGGTGTCGATGTCTACCTCGTCGGCGTGCATCCGCGGCGGCCCTGCTATGCGCTTGCTCCGGTATAGCTGCGGAGACCGAGGCGCCAGAAGGTGCTCGCGAGCCACCACGCGAGGAGCGCGCCCGCGCAAAGGAGCGCCACACCGACGGAATCGAGGCGGCCGGCGATCGCTTGCGAGGGAGCGGTGACGGCGATGCCGATCGGGACGATGGTGGAGAGCGTGATGCGCAGCCAGCCCGGATACAGGTCCACCGGGAAGCGGCCGGCTTCGGTGAACGCCCAGAAGATGGTGAGCAGGTTCTCGATGCGTACGAACCAGAACGCCAGCGTGACGAGCGAGAGCAGGAGCGCGTAGACGAGCGCGTAGCCCGCGAGGAGCGCGATGGCGAAGAGGACCGCGTCCAGCGGCCCGACCTCGGCGCCCACCTGCACGAGGCCGACGACGAGCACGGCGAGGCCGAGGATCACGTCGGGGATGCGCACCATGCGCAGGTGGCGGAACGACACCAGGAACTGGGTGTTCGCGGGCTTGAGCAGCTGGAAGTCGAGCGTCCCGAGCCGGATGTGCTCCATCAGCCGCTCGAACGAGGGCGAGAAGAAGAGGCTCGTCCCGCCCTGCACCAGGTAGTACACCCCGAGGAGCACGAGCATCTGCGGCAGCGTCCAGCCGTTCAGTGTCGTCGTATGCGCGAACATCACGAGCACGGCGCCGACGCTCGTCCCCACCACGAGGAGCATCTCCAGCAGCGTGAAGAGGAAGTTCAGCCGGTACTCCATCTCGAACTGGAACTCGGTGGAGGCAAAGGCGCGGAACATGCGCCAGTAGCGGCGCATCAGGCGCCCACCGCGCTGTAGCGGCGTAGACCCGCACGCCAGACGATGGTGAAGAGCACGCACGACGCCGCGAGCCACGCGGCCTGCCCGGCAATGAGCACCATCGCCCGCTCCACCGAGACGCCTCCGCGGAGGATCTCGGTGGGCACGGCGAGGATGTACGCGAACGGGAGCGCCCACGCCACGACCTGGAGCGGCAGCGGCATCAGCGCGATCGGCGCGATCTGACCGGCGAACACGAACGCGGTCCGCTGCATGAGCGTGTTGAGCGTCTGGACACGCTGCAGCCAGAACGCGCCGCACGCGACGACCCAGCCGACCATGAACGAGAGGGCGATGGCGAGCAGCATGCTCGGCACGAAGAGCACGAGGTGCAACGGCTGCGTCGCGAAGCGCACGTCGAACGTCGCGGCGAGCAGCCCCAGGACGGCGAGCAGCGGCAGGATCGTCGTCCCCTTCCACACGATGTTCTCGACGATGGCGTAGTGCAGCGGGTGCAGCGGCCGCAGGAGCTTGGGTGACAGCCGGCCCTGGCGGATCTCGAACTCGAACTCGAACGAGTTCCAGGCGGTCGTGAGGTGTGCGACGAGCGTGAGCGCGATGTAGTACCCCGCGAAGTCACGCGTCGTGTACCCCGCGACCTCGCCGCCCTGCGCGACGGCCACCGCCACCCACGCGGCGAGGAAGATCGTTGGCCGGATGACCGCGAAGAGCATCCAGAGGATGAACTGCACGCGGTACTGCGCGGCGGACTGGAGCTGCGCGGTGAGCAGCTGACGGTAGATGGCGATCACGCCGGTGCCCCCACCGGCCGCTCGCCGGTGAAGACGCGATCGATGACCTCCTCGATCGGCGGGTCCTCCACGCTGATGTCGGCGAGCTGCTCGCCGAGATCGCGCACCAGGCGCGCGGTGCGCTCCGGCGCGACGGCACGCGGGACGTGGAGCGTCGCGCGGAACTCCTCGCGCGACGCAACGTCGCCGTAGGCGTCCAGGCCACGACCAGCCAGTGGCTCGTGGAGCGTCACCGTGATCCGCTTGTACGGCGCCATCCGCTCGGCGAGGTCAGCCAGACCGCCGTCGTAGAGGAGTACGCCGTGATGGATGACGATGACCCGCCGGCAGAGCGCGACGACATCGTCCATGTAGTGGCTGGTGAGCAGGATCGTCGCGCCAGTGCGCCGGTTGTGCTCCCCCACGAACTGTCGGATGCGTGACTGCATCGAGACATCGAGCCCGAGCGTCGGCTCGTCGAGGAAGGCGACGCTCGGCGAGTGGAGCAGGCCGGCGGCGAACTCCACCTTCATGCGCTCGCCCAGCGACAGCCCGCGCACCGGCTTGTGCAGGAGCGGCGCCAGGTCGAGGAGCGCGACGAGGTCGTCGAGCGTCCGCCGGTACTGGGCCTCGGGGATCGCGTAGATCTCCTTCAGCACCAGGAACGAGTCGGCGGCCGGGATATCCCAGACCAGCTGCGAGCGGTTGCCCATGAGGAGCGTCATGCCGCGCAGGAATGCGCTGCTGCGCTTCCACGGGACATGACCGCTCACGGTCGCTTCGCCTCCGGTGGGATGGAGCAGACCCGAGAGCATCTTCAGCGTCGTGGTCTTCCCTGCTCCATTTGGCCCTAGGAAGCCCACCACCTCGCCAGCGCCGATAACGAAGCTGATGCCGTCGACCGCCAGGACGTCGCGATGTCGCCTGCGCACCAGCGAGCGCACGGTCGCGCCGAGGCCGGTCTCGCGCTCGGTGACGCGATAGACCTTGCGGAGGTCACGGACCTGCACGACATGATCGCTCATCGGGGAACGCGAGCGTACGACGCCGACCGTCCGCCGACCATGTCGTCCGCTACGGAAGCACTAGCCGCCGACGACGCGCCGGATGTCCGCGATGGACACGACCACCAGGAGCAGGATGAGCAGCACGAAGCCCACCGCGTGGATCGCCGCCTCCAGCTGCGGCGACAGGCGCCTGCGGAAGATCCCCGCGATGAGGACGAAGAGGAGGCGCCCGCCATCCAGCCCCGGGAACGGGATGATGTTCAGCACCGCCAGATTCACCGACAGCACGCCGACGAGCTTGAGGAACGTCGGGACCCCGAACTCGGCCACCTGACCGGTGACCCGGAAGATCTCGATCGGCCCGCCCACCGCGGGCGCACCGCTGCCGCCACCGCGCGACATGAGCTGGCCCGGCAGCTCGCCGATCTGCCGGATGACGTCCGCGGACAGTGCGACCGCCTGGCCGAATGCTTCCGGCAGCGCGACCGCGACGGGCCCCTGGACGTCCTCGAGGCGGATGCCGAGCGGCCCCTCGCCCTCGGGCGGCTCGGCCCGCGGCAGCGCGCGTATCGGCGCGATCGGCCGGCCATTGCGCTCGAGCTGCAGTGTGACCTCGGTCTCGTTCCGCGCCTTCGCGCGCACGTAGGTGACGAGATCCTGGGAGCGCGTGATCTGCTTGTCATCGATCGCGCGCACGACGTCGCCCACCTGGATGCCCGCGCGCTGCGCCGGCGAGTCCGCGGCGACCTGATCCACGCGGACATCACCGGTGGCGGCGGTGGTGCCGCTGGAGAAGGCGATCGTCAGGACGAAGAGCGCCAGGACCATGTTCATCGTGACGCCGGCGACGAGCACGATCGCCTGCGCCCACCAGGGCTTCGATGTGAACGCGCGGGGATCGCCCTCACCCTCCTGCTGGATGGAGAAGTCGTCCTGGCCGAGGATCCGCACGAAGCCACCGAAGGGGATGGCGTTGATGCTGTAGTCGATCCCGGCGTGGGTGATGCGCGCGACGCGCGGCGGGAAGCCGAAGGCGAATTCGAGCACCTTCATGCCGAGCAGGCGCGCGGTGAGGTAGTGACCGAACTCGTGGACCGCGATGATCACGGTGAACGTGACGAGGAACAGGACGAGGGTGCGGATGTCGGTCAGGAACGGCGGCATCAGTGCAGCACCGGCTCGGCGCGCAGCGCCCCGCGCACCTCGGCGTCGATGTGGCGGATCTCGGCCAGGCTCGGCTCGGCCGAGCGCCCGTGGGCGCGGCCGAGCGCCGCACCGCGGTGCAGGTAGACGGCGATCTCGCTGAAGCCGATCTCGCCCACCAGGAATCGCTCCACGGCGACCTCGTCGGCGGCGACCAGGCCCACCATCGCGGCAAGGTCGCCGGAGCGGGCGGTCTCGAGCACGGTCGCCAGGCACGGGTAGCGCGCGGCCTCGACCGGCTGGAAGTGCAGCGCTCGCGCGAGCACCCAGTCGAGCGGCCGCGTCGGCGACGGCGCGTGCCGCCACAGCAGCGCGTACTGGATGAAGAGGCGCATGTCCGGCTCCGCGAGCTCGGCCTTCACGCTGCCGTCGGCGAGCTCGACCATGGCGTGGACGATGGACTCCGGATGCACGACCACCTCGATGCGGTCATAGGTGAGGTCGTACAGCCACCGCGCCTCGACCACCTCGAAGCCCTTGTTCGTCAGGGTGGCCGAGTCGACGGTGATCTTGGGGCCCATTCTCCACGTCGGGTGGCGGAGCGCGGTCTCCGGCGTCACACGCGCGAGCTCGGCGAGCGGCAGCGTGCGGAAGGGGCCGCCGGACGCGGTGATGATCACCCGGCGCACTTCCTCCGGCCGCGTGCCCAGCAGGCACTGCCAGAGCGCGCAATGCTCGCCGTCCACGGGCCGCAGGCGCTCACCCGCACCGGGGACGAGCCGACGCACGAGGTGGCCGGCCGCAACGAGCGTCTCCTTGTTCGCGAGCGCTACCGACTTCCCCGCCTCGAGCGCCGCGAGGGTGGGCTCGATGCCGTCGATGCCGCTCGTCGCCACGAGCACGAGGTCGACGTCCTTCGCCGTCGCCGCCTCCACCAGGCCGTCCACCCCGCCGTCCCGATCGAAGACGACCTGCCGCGCGTCGAACCGCCGCGCGATGGTGTCCAGATCCGCGGCGTTGCGGCGCGACGCGACCACGCTCACGCGCAGCGCACCCGGATTCGCGGCGACGACGTCGAGCGCCTGCCGGCCGATCGAGCCCGTCGCCCCGAGGATCGCCAGTCGTGTCACCACGGTCCCATCATCCCAGAGTGCGGCTCACGGTCATCGCGAGCGCGACCAGTGGCGCGGCGCCCATGAGGCTGTCGATGCGGTCCAGCACGCCGCCGTGCCCGGGAAAGAGCGTTCCCGAGTCCTTCACCGCGGCCGCTCGCTTGAGCGCCGACTCCGCCAGGTCGCCGGCGAGGCCGGCCGGACCGATCGCGAGCGCGACGATCGCGACGAGCTCGGCGGGTGGCGGTACGCCGAACGCCAGCGCGCATACGGCCACCGTCGCCAGGGCGGCACCGAGGAACCCTGCGATCGTGCCCTCCCAGGTCTTGCCGGGGCTGATCCGCGGCGCGAGGCGCCGCCGACCGACGAGCGAGCCGACCAGGTAGGCGGTCGTGTCCCCCACCCACGTCGGCACGAGCGCGACGAGCACCCAGGGCCGCTCGACCACGGCATGCGTCTGCGCGTAGCCGGTCAGCGACAGCAGCGCGTACAGGCCGAGCGCGAGGACCAGCGCACCGAGCGCGAACGCCGGCATTCCCAGACGCGGGAAACGCCGGGTCAGTCCGCCGAGCTCGATGAGGCCGAGCACGAGCAGGACGAGCACGAGGACGCCGAACCACGGCCCGGGTGCGGCGAGCGCACCGAGGACGACCAGGCCGTAGACGAGCGCGGTCGGCGTGCGCCGCCCGAGGCTCGCCACTAGCGGCCGAACCGTCGCTCGCGCGCGGCGTAGGACGCGAGCGCGTCGTCGAGGTCCTTCACCGCGAAGTCGGGCCAGAGCACCGGCGTGGCCCACATCTCCGCGTACGCGACCTCCCAGAGCAGGAAGTTGGATACGCGCAGCTCGCCGCCGGTGCGGATGAGCAGGTCGGGGTCGGGATGGTGCGGCGCGTACAGGCGCGACGCGATGGCGGCCTCATCGACCGCGTCGGCCGCGATCCCGTCGCGCACCAGCGCGCGCACGGCGTCGACGATCTCGGCGCGTCCGCCGTAGTTGAACGCGAGCGTCATGACGCCGTTCGTGCAGCCGGCGGTCGCCTGGACGGCGCCGGCGATGGCCTTCTGGAGCCCGGGTGCGAGGTCGGCGAGGCGGCCGATGACCTCGAGCCGCACGTCGTCCTTCACCAGCGAATCGGTCTCGCGGCGGATGGTCTCCTCGAGGAGCCCCATGAGGCCGCGCACCTCTTCGGGGTCGCGCGACCAGTTCTCCGTGGAGAAGGAGAAGAGCGTGAGGTACTCGACGCCGCGCTCGCGTGCCGCACGGAGCGTGCGGCGGATGGTCTCCACCCCCGCCCGATGCCCGGCGATCGCGGGGAGATGCCGCTGCCGCGCCCAGCGACGGTTGCCGTCCATGACGATCGCGATATGCCGCGGCGGCGTCGCGCTCACGATGGGCGAGGCTATACCTCGAGGATCTCTTTCTCTTTGGCCTGGCCGATCTCATCGGCCATGAGGATGTAGCGGTCGGTCAGCTTCTGGAGCTGCGCCTCGGCCCGCTTCACCTCGTCGGTGGAGACGCCCGAGCTCTTCTCCTTCGACTTCATCTCGTCGTGGGTGTGCCGGCGGAGCGTGCGGATCTCCACGCGCCCTTCCTCCACCTTCTTGTGGAGGACCTTCACCAGGTCACGGCGGCGCTCCTCGTTGAGCGCGGGGATGTTCAGACGGATGAGGTTGCCGTCGTTGTTCGGCGCGAGACCGAGGTCCGACGACTGGATCGCCTTCTCGATCGCCTTGATGAGCCCCTTGTCCCACGGCTGGATGACCACCATGCGCGGCTCCGGGACGCTGATCGCGGCGAGCTGGATGAGCGGCGTCGGCACGCCGTAGGCCTCGACCTCGAGCCCCTCGACGAGCGACGGCGCCGCGCGCCCGGTGCGAACGCTCGCCACGTCGTGGCGCAACGCCTCGATCGCCTTCTTCATGCGCGCCTCGGTCTGGCTAAGGAGCTCCTCGAGGGCCATCAGGAGTGCACCAGCGTCCCGACGTTCTCGCCGCGGGCCGCGCGCACGAGGGCGTCGGCCTGCGACAGGTCGAAGACGATGATCGGGGTCTCGCGGTCGGCGGCCAGGGCCGCGGCGGTCGCGTCCATCACCCCGAGCTGCTTCTCGAGCACGTCACGGTGCGTGAGCTCCTCGAACTTCTTCGCGCCCTTGGTGGTGCGCGGGTCGGCGTCGTACACGCCGTCGACCGCATTCTTGCCCATGAGGATGACGTCCGCACCGATCTCCGCAGCGCGGAGCGCGGCGGCGGTGTCGGAGGTGAAGAACGGGTTGCCCGTCCCGGCGGCGAAGATCACGACGCGCCCCTTCTCGAGGTGCCGCATCGCCTTGCGCCGGATGTAGGGCTCGGCCACGTCCTGGATCGTCAGCGCCGATTGCACGCGCGTGGCGACCTTCTTCTGCTCGAGCGCCGACTGGAGCGCGAGCGCGTTGATGACCATGGCGAGCATGCCCATGTAGTCGGCCGTGGCGCGGTCGATGCCGTGCTCCGCCACCGCGGCGCCGCGCATGAAGTTGCCGCCGCCGATGACGATGGCCACTTCCACGCCGAGGTCGTGCACCTTGCGGATCTCCTCCGCCAGATAGCGCACGTATTCCGGCGAGATGCCGAACTTGCGGTCGCCGAGGAGCGCCTCGCCCGACAGCTTCAGCAGCACGCGCTTGTACTTCGGCTGCACGCTCACGAGTCTAGGCCGACCAGGCTATTCGCCGAGCGCGAAGCGCTGGAAGCGGCGCACCGAGACGTTCTCGCCCGTCTTCACCGCGACAGCGGTGACCAGGTCCTTGATCGTCTTGGAGCCATCCCGGATGTACGCCTGCGCGAGCAGGTCGTCGAGGTCGGCCGGCGCCATCGCCGCGACCTGCATGGCGACCTCCTGCGCGAGCTTCTGGAACTCCTCACCACGCGCGACGAAGTCCGTCTCGCTCGCGACCTCCACGAGCGCGCCGATGCGTCCGCCGGCGTGGATGTACGACGCGACGGTGCCCTCCTTCGCCTCGCGGCCGGCCTTCTTCGCGACCGAGGCGAGCCCGCGCTCCTTGAGCAGGACCTTGGCCTTCTCGAAGTCGCCGGCGGCGTCCTCGAGGGCGCGCTTGCAGTCCATCACGCCCGCGTTCGTCTCCGCACGCAGGCGCTGGACGTCCTTCGGATCGATCTTCTGCTGGGTGGTCATGACTGCTATTCCTCCGTGGTCTTGTCGGCGTCTGCGGCGACGGCGGTCGCGTCCTCTTCCTCTTCCGGATCCGGCTCGGGCTCGTACACGCGCGGGGTCCGCTTGGCACGCGGAATACCGACGCCGCCCTCGATGTCCGAGGCCGTCGTCGAGGGCGCGTAGCCCATGTCCTCGGGCGTCGCCTCCTTGCGGCTCGCGTCGAACATCGACCGCCCCTCGATGACCGCGTCGGCCATCTTCTGGCAGATGAGCTTGACCGCGCGGATCGCGTCGTCGTTCGCCGGGATGATCACGTCGATGAGGTCCGGGTCGCAGTTGGTGTCCACCATCGCGACGATGGGGATCTCGAGGCGACGGGCCTCCTCGACAGCGATGTGCTCGCGGTGCGGATCGACCACGAACAGCGCCGCCGGGACACGCTTCATCTCGCGTACGCCCGAGAAGTACCGGTCGAGCTGCTGCAGCTCGTCCTCGAGCCGCTGGGCGTCCTTCTTCGGCATGGTCGAGAAGTCGCCGCGCTCCTTGCGCTCGTGCAGCTCGTTCAGCCGGTTGATGCGCTTCTGGATGGTGACGAAGTTCGTGAGGAAGCCGCCCAGCCAGCGCTGGTTCACGAAGTGCATCCCGGCGCGCCTGGCCTCCTCGGCGATCGACTCCTGCGCCTGCTTCTTGGTGCCCACGAACAGCAGCTGGCCGCCGCTGCCCGCGAGGTCGCGCACGAACGCGTAGGCGTCCTCGACCTTGGAGAGGGTCTGCTGGAGGTCGATGATGTGGATCCCGTTGCGCTCCATGAAGATGAAGCGCTTCATCTTGGGGTTCCAGCGGCGCGCCTGGTGCCCGAAGTGGACCCCGGACTCCAGGAGCTGCTTCATGGTGACGACAGCCACGTGTGTCTCCCTTTTTCCTCCGCCTCCGTCGTCTCGGCCGGATCGTCCATGCCGCGGCACGGGCGAGGGGGCGGCCGATCGGGAAAGCGTGCGTGATACCGGGCCTTCCGCCCGGTCCAGGGACAAGTGTAGGGGAAAACAAAGGCCCGGCCGGAGCCGGGCCTTTGTCGGACTGCTACGTAGCGGTCGCTTAGGTGAGGTTGTTGCCGATGTTGCTGAAGATGTTCTGGAGCTGGCCGCGGAGGAAGATCATGGCCACGATCACCGCGATGGCGATGACGGCGATAATGAGGGCGTACTCGACGAGACCCTGGCCCTCTTCCTCACGGAAAAATGCGAGCATTTTGGGTACCTCCTCTCTTGTGTGCTCGACGCCCGGCCGACCGGACGGCGCCACCTCGAAGTCTAGAGAGGCTCGACCGGTCGGCAACCCCCCGAGAGTCCTGACCCGTCTGCCTGATACGGCCTTGCTTTCCGCCTAGCGGAAGTCGGGGTGGCCGCGGTCAGCGACCCGGTCCCGGAGGGCTTCCAGGGCGCTGGGAGCACGATCGGCGTGGGGTACGGCCGTACCCAGGGAGGCCGCCAGCGCGTCCCGGAGCTCCTCCAGGCTGCAGCCGAAGAGCTCCCCGCTGGTCTCGAACTCGGCGCGTAGCCGCAGGAAGCCGAAAGGGTTGTGCCGGGAGACGTCCATGCCGCGACAGAGCTCCTCCAAGAGCAGGTACAGGGCGCCCTTCCGCTCTGTCGAAAGGGTCTCGATCCAGGCCGCCATCGCCGCCGCCGCACGCTGCTCCATCCCCCGCGATTGTCCTCCTACCGTCCACAGAACTGGGCGACCGTGGCCGCGATGGCCTCCTGCGGCACACGGCGTACCCGCGCATCGGGAAGGGCGGCCAGGAGCACCGCCCCGTACTCGCGCAGCAGCGCGCGGCGGTCGAGCAGCACCACCGCGCCACGGTCGGTCCGGCTGCGGATGAGCCGGCCGAAGCCCTGGCGGAGCCGCAGCGCCACCTGGGGCAGGTGGAACTGGCGGAACGGATCCTCGTACCGTTCGGACCGGCCCTGGACCAGCGGGTCGTCCGGTACCGCGAACGGCAGTCGCGCGATCACGACGCACTCCAGGATGTCGCCCGGCAGGTCGACGCCCTCCCAGAACGACTGCGTCCCCAGCAGGACGGCGCGGCCCGCCGCGAAGCGCTCGAGGAGCGCGCGACGCGAGCCGTCGACACCCTGCGTGAGCACCGCGATGCCCGACTCCTCGAGCGGCCCGAGACGCGCCGCGACGTCGCGCATGCTGCTGTGCGATGTGAAGAGCACGAGGGTGCGGCCCTCGAGCGCTCGACCGATCTCGGCGATGACCACCGCCGCCTCGTCGGCGAAGCCCGGCTCGTTCGGCAGCGCACCCTCGTCGGGGACCACCAGGATGGCCTGCTTGGCGTACTCGAACGGCGAGCCGAAGGCCCGCGCGTCGGCGAGGTCGGAGACGCCGAAGCGGTCGAGCGCGAAGGCGAAGGAGTCGCCCACGGCGAGCGTGGCCGAGGTGAACACCGCCGAACGGTGCGTCTCGACCAGACCGCGGCGTATCGCGTCGCCCAGATGCGACGGTGCGACCCGAAGCGAGACCGCGCCGTCGACGGATCGCTCAAGCCACACGATGTCCGACGGGCGAGGCGCGTGGATCCCGCGCGCGATCGCGATGCGGATGCCGGTGAGCTCCGAGACCCCCGACGCGAGCTCGGCCTGCTCATCCTCGTCGGTGCACCGCGCGGCCAGACGCTCGGCGGCGGCAGCGACGCCCGCGACGCCGTCGGCGAGACGCTCCCCGGCGAGCTCCACCGGCAGCCAGCGCTCATCGCTGGCGCGCAGACCACCGGTGACGCGCAGGCGGTCCTCCAGCGCGCGCGGATCGAGCACCGCGCCGAGCGCGCCGAAGAGCTCGCCGGTGCGCTCGTGGGCGGCGGCGACCTCGCGGCGGACCGTCTCGGCGGCATCGACGCGGTCATCGCGGAGCGCGGCGATCACCGCCGGCGCTCGCGACACGCGGTCGAGCGCGCGGCGGACGAGCCGCTCCTCGAGCGCGAGGCCGAACGCGTCGGTGGCCACCTCCTCGAGGCGATGGGCCTCGTCCACGACGAGATGCTCCGCCGCGGGCAACAGCGCGCCGCGCATCCGCGCGTCCTGCAGGAGGAGTGCGTGGTTCGTCACGACGAGACCCGCCTTCGCCGCGGCCTCGCGTGCGCGCTGGAGGTAGCAGCCGCCGGCGACCCGTGCGCAGCGGCGCGCGTCGCATGTCTCGTCGTCGGCCGAGATGCGGGACCAGTGGTCGGACTCCGCGCCGAGGAGGTTGAGCTCGGCCCGGTCCCCCGACGCGGTCATCCCTCGCCAGACGATCGTCTTCATGAGGAGCCGCGCCTCCTCGCGCGATGCGGCGGTGCCGCGGAACTGCTGCCAGCGCCGCGGGCAGAGATAGTTCGAGCGGCCCTTCAGCACGGTGACGGCGACGTCCGTGCCGAGCGCCGCCTGGAGCGCGGGCAGGTCCTTGCGCACGAGCTGGTCCTGGAGCGGCAGCGTGTGCGTGCTCACGATCACGCGCTCGCCGGCGAGCGCGCGAGCGACCGCGGGGACGAGGTACGCGAGCGACTTCCCCACTCCGGTCCCAGCCTCGGCGACGAGCGGGCCGCCCTCGCGGAAGGTGCGCTCGATGGCGCTCGCGAGGTCGCGCTGCTGAATGCGCTCCTCGTAGCCCGTGAGGGAACGCGCCAGCGGGCCGTCCGTGGCGAAGACCGCCCCGACGGCGAGCGCATCGGCGGGCGGCGACGGCGTGCGCACCGCGCGCGCGGCGGTCGGGCGGCCGGGGTCCCATGCGCCGCGCAGCGCCGCTGCGAGCGCCGCGCCGAAGAACGCGGTGAAGGGCGCGCCGAGCAGCGCGGCGTGGGCCTGCAGCTCACCGAGCACGTCCGGGGCGAGCGTCCGGGCCCGACGGGCGAGGTCGCCGAGCAGCGCGGCGCAGGTGAGCGCGTCGTCGAGCGCGCGGTGCGCGGCGAGCGGCAGGATGCCCGCGCCCGCCGCGAGGGCCTGGAGGGCGTAGGTCGGCGCGGTGGGCATGAGGATCGACGCGAGCTCCACCGTGTCCAGGCGATCGCGCGGCGCGAGCCCACCGCGCTCGAGGAAGCCGAGGTCGAAGCCGACGTTGTGACCGACGATGACCGCGTCGCCGAGGAAGGCGTCCAGTCCCGCGAGCGCGACGGCGGCGGTCGGCGCGCCGGCGAGGTCCTCGTCGCGGATACCGGTGAGGCGCGTGATGACCGCGGCCAGCGGGCCACCCGGGTCGACGAGGGACGAGAAGCGTTCACCCAGCGTCACCGCGCCGTCGGCATCCAGACGCAGCCTCACCGCACCGATCTCGACGATGCGGTCAGCTTCCGGATCGAACCCGGTGGTCTCCAGGTCCAGCGCGACGAGGTCTATGCAGGCCGCTTTCTAGGGGCCAGGGAGGTCGCATTGGCGACCTCCCGGTGACCCGAGCACGTTGCTGCCGAAGTGCTGATGGTAGCCAGGTCCCATGAGGGACCTGGCGACGAGACCTTTAGGGGTAGATGCCGCGCGTGAGCGTGGCCTCGGCGACACGATGCACGGCGACCATGTACGCGGCCGTGCGCATATCGACCTTGTGCTTCTTGGACATGTCGAGCACGTCGTTGAACGACTTCACCATGACCTCCTTGAGGCGGGCGTTGATGGTGGCCTCCCGCCAGAAGAGGTTCTGGAGATCCTGCACCCATTCGAAGTACGAGACCGTCACGCCGCCGGCGTTACAGAGGATGTCCGGGATGAGGAACGTCCCCTTGTCGAAGAGGATGCGATCGGCCTCTGGCGAGGTCGGACCGTTCGCCGCCTCGGCGATGACCTTCGCCTTGAGCTTCGGCGCGTTGTGCTCGCCGATCTGATTCTCGATGGCGGCCGGGATGAGGATGTCGCAGTCGAGCTCGAGCAGCTCGGTGTTCGTGACGCGGTCTGAGCCGGGGAAGCCCACCACCGATCCCGTCTCCTTCTTGAACGCGTCGACCTTGTTGGGGTCGATCCCCTTGGGGTTGAAGATCCCGCCGGTCGTGTCCGACACCGCGAGGACCTTCGCCCCGAGCTCCGCCATGAGCTTGGCCGAGAACGAGCCGGCGTTGCCGAACCCCTGGACCACGACACGCGCGTTCTCCAGGTCCATCCCCAGGTGCTTGGCGGCCTCGATGATCGTGTACACCGCGCCGCGCGCGGTCGCCTCGTTCCGGCCCTCGCTGCCACCGATGGAGATCGGCTTCCCCGTGACGACCGCGGGGGCCGTGTAGCCGTGGTGCATCGAATACGTGTCCATGATCCAGGCCATCGTCTGGGCGTTCGTGTTCACATCGGGGGCCGGGATGTCGCGCTCGGGGCCGATGAGCAGCATGATCTCGGTCGCGTAGCGTCGGGTCAGCGTCTCGAGCTGCTGCTGGCTCATGCCCTTGGGATCGCAGATGACGCCGCCCTTGGCACCGCCGTACGGGATGCCCACGACCGCGCACTTCCACGTCATCCACATCGCCAGCGCCTTGACCTCGTTGAGGGTGACCGACGGGTGATAGCGGATGCCGCCCTTTCCGGGACCGCGTGACACGTTGTGCTGCACGCGGTAGCCCGTGAACACCTTCACCGCGCCGTCGGCCATGCGCACGGGGAAGTGGACCGTGAGCTCGCGCTGGCACTCGGCCAGGATGCCGCGCATGTTCGGATCCAGATGCAACCGGTCGGCGGCGATCCCGAACTGCTCCTGCGCGACGGACCAGGGATCGCGTTGGGTGTGATCGATGACCTGCTTGTTGGCTGTTGCCACGTCTTCCTCCGTACCTATCTCGCTGGGGTGAGCTTTTCGACGACGAGCCAGTCGGCCGTCACGCGGCCGGATGCGTAGGGGCTGTTCCAGTTCTTCAGGACGACGCGGCCGAAACCCTGCGACGCCAGCGTGTCGCGCCACGACCGCAGCGAGCGCGAGACGTACGGGGTGAGGCGCACGTTGCGACTCGCGGACAGCACGCCCTCCAGGTGACGGCGCCGCTCCAGGAGCGGGACGGCGACGAGCGACTCACCATCCACCTCCAGGAGATCGAACGCCGCGAAGATGCGGCGCGGGCCGCCCGGCCGCTCGAACGCGTTCCCGCTCGCGTCGACCTCGAGGTCCGCCTCGTCGCGCCAGGCGTCCACCAGGACGCCGTCCAGGATGGCCGAGCCGGCCCGGGTGTCGGCGACGATGGCGTCGTACAGCTCACGGGGGCCGTCGATCTCCCCGGTGTAGCCGGTGAAGCGTGGCCCCGGGCCGCCGACCCGCACGAGGACCCTCGTCCCCTGCCATTCCGGCTCCAGGATGTGACCGGGTGGCTCCGCGGTCTCGCGGACGTAGCGGGGTCGTTGCGGCAGGAGCTCTGCCCCGATGGCGCTTTTCAAGGGTCCCAGCGCCGAGTATCCCACCCTCTTGACAGACAGAACGGGCGTTCTAATATGCGAACGTCCGTTCGAATCTCATCTGAGGGGAGCCCCGAAATGGCCATCACCACCGTCGCCGCCTTCAACAGCCCTTCCCCACGCCGCACCGCGGCGGCATCCGCCAACCGGATGTCGCCGCGTGTGTATTCCCCATTCCCCAGCCGCCGTCTGGCACGCCCGATGGCGGTGCGCGCCGGCGCGGAAGATCGCGGCGTGGCCCCTGGCCGGACGCGCCTCCCGTTCTTCCGCGGCCGGCGTGAGCGGTCCGTCTAGCTCCCGCCTTCCTTCTTCTTCGTCTCGCCGTCGCCGCGCGCGAACGCCGCGAGCGGCGCGGCGAGGGCGGCAAACTCCGTGGGGATGATCCACTTCGTGGATGCGGAGTCGCCGATGTGCTTCAGCGCCTCGAGGTACTGAAGGGTCATCGTGCGGTCGTCCGCGTGGTCGGCGGTGTCGTTGATCTTGTCGAGCGCCAGCGCGAAGCCCTCGGCGCGCAGGATCGCCGCCTGGCGGGCGCCTTCGGCCTGGAGGATGTTCGACTGCTTGTCGCCCTCGGCCACGAGGATCGCCGACTGCTTCTGGCCCTCGGCCTCGAGGATCGCGGCACGGCGGCCACGCTCGGCCGCCATCTGGCGGTTCATCGCCTCCTGGATGTCGCGCGGCGGGGTGATCTCGCGGATCTCGACCGTCGTCACCTTCACGCCCCAGCGCTGGGTGACCTCGTCGAGCTTGGTCCGCAGGACCTCGTTGATCTGCTCGCGCTTGCTCAGCACGTCGTCGAGCGGGATGTCGCCGATGACGGCGCGGAGCGTCGTCGTGGCGATGCCCTGGACCGCCGCGCGGAAGTTCTGCACCTTCAGCACCGCGTCGGAGGCTTCGACCACCTTCTGGTAGATGAGGAAGTCGATCGAGATCGGCGCGTTGTCCTTGCTGATGCACGTCTGCTGCGGGATCTCCACGACGAACTCGCGAAGGTCCACCACCTGCGACGTCTGGATGGGCGGCGGCAGGAGCAGGACCAGGCCGGGCCCGGCGATCTTCTGGAAGCGCCCGAAGAACAGCACGACGAGGCGCTGGTACTCCGGCACGATGTGCACGATGGTCCGGATGACCATCACCGCGAGGATGCCGAGGAAAACGACGATGATCGTGTTGAGCTCGAGGTCCATCAGGCCACTCCCCTTCTCTGCTCGCCGGCGCCCGGCGCCTGCTCGACGATAAGCCTCACACCGTCCACCCGTCGCACGCGAATGGTGCTGCCCTTCGGAATGCTGGTATCCGCGCTCGCCGACCATTCCTCGCCAGCCACGTAGACGACGCCGCTCGCCCCCACGTCCGACCGGGCCGTGCCGGTCGCGCCGATGAGGATCTCGCTTCCGCTCACGACCGGCAGGCCGCGGAGGTGCAGTGCCATCCGCAGCACGACGAAGAAGAACGCCGCGGTCACCGCGACGATGGTCGCGATCACCGCCGGATCCACGCTCGCGCGGAAGCCGGGGAACGTCGGGCGCAGCGGCGGGAACAGGATGATCGTCCCCACCACGAGCGCCGCGATGCCGCCCGCGGTGAGCAGCCCGTGGCTCATGACCTTGATCTCGGCGATGAACAGGATCACCGCGAACACCATCAGCGCGATCCCTGCCGCGTTCGCGTCGAGCGTGCCGAAGGCGAAGAGCGCCAGCACGATCGCGATGACCCCGACGATCCCGGGGAACAAGAGGCTCGGATTGCTGAGCTCGAAGATGATCCCGTACGTGCCGATGGTGAACAGCAGCACCGCGATCTGCGGGTCGACGATGAGATGCAGGAGGCTCTCGATGGGGTTCGGGCTGCCGTCCTGGGTCGCCGCGCCCTTCGTCGCGAGCGTCGCCTTCCCCGCCGCGGTCGTCACGGTGCGGCCGTCGATCTTCGCGAGGAGGTCGGGGACGTCATCGGCGAGGAGGTCCACGACGCCGATCCGGGCCGCCTCGTCGGAGCCGATGCTCACGCTCTTGCGGACGGCGTCCTCGGCCCACGCGGCGTTGCGCGCGCGGGCCTTGGCGATGTTCACGATGTGCGCGGCCGCGTCGTTCTCGGCCTTCTGGCGCAGGTCCCCCTGGATGTCGTTGCCCGACGAGTCGACCGGGTGGGCCGCACCGATGTTCGTCGTGGGCGCCATGGCGGCGACGTGTCCGGCCATGGTGATGAATGTGCCCGCGGAGGCGGCGCGCGACCCGGCGGGCGCGACGTAGGTGACCACGGGGACGCGGGCCGCGAGCATCCGTGCGGTGATGGCGTACGTCGAGCTGATGAGGCCTCCGGGCGTGTCGATGACGAAGACGACCGCGCCGAGCCCGCGCTCTTCGGCCTCGTCGATGACGCGATCCACGTATCGCTCGGTGATGGGATTGATGACGCCATCGATGCGGCCCACGAGGACCACGTTCGGCTCTGCGGCGGCGGCCATCCCGGCAAGGCCGAGCGCGAGCGCGACGATCGACACAAGACGCACCGCGACGCGCATGGTCCGAGCATAGTCCCGGCCACCCGGTCGGCCGGTCAGTCGGGCGGGACGAGACGAAGCCGGACAGGCACGCGGCCGCGCTCGACGTACCAGTCGGCCACCCATTCGGCGCCGTACTTGGGACGCCAGAGGTCGATGAGGTGCCGAAGGGCCCGTTCCTCGTCGGGCACCACCTCGCGCACGGCGTCGGCGGCGGCCTGACCGAGGATGACGCGGCACCGCGGCTCGGCGACCAGGTTGCGGTACCAGTCGGTGTCCGGGTCGGTGCGCAGCCAAAGCCCGCCATCCTCGTGGGCGAACCACAACGTGACTCGATGCGGCCGTCCGGTGCGTCGACCACGGGTCTCGAGGACAACTTCCTCGGCCGTCTCGAGCGTCTCGGGCGGCCAGGCTGCGCCGGTCACGGCAGCGAAGCGCTCGGCGGGGCACCATTCGACCGGACGTGGAGCTCCTGCGCGCCGACGATTACTGGCTCGCGCGGCTGGTCTTCCAGCGAGCGCTCGCGCTCATCTACCTCGTCGCATTCGTCGTGGCGCTCCGGCAGTTCCGCCCGCTGTGTGGCGAGCACGGCCTCCTCCCAGCGCCGGCCTTCCTCGCC
>DASSPF010000130.1:0-2180 GCA_035699805.1 Candidatus Limnocylindria bacterium
GCGGCGTTCGGCGCGCGAAGCGGTGTCATTCCCGCGCATACGCAGCTGGTCATCTGCCGCTGGTTCGCCAAGACGGCGGTGCTCGCCGATGCCGCGGGCAAGCGTCGCACGCGCGTCGGCGCGGCCGCGCGCCACGGTCTCCAGCGTGGGCTGCCCGCGGGTTTCGACGTCTACCTGGCGCGGCACGCAGGTCCACGGCTCCGGCTCGAGTACCGGGTCGCGCAGGACGGTGCGGCGTTCGCCTGCGCGATCCGTCTCGGTGATCTCGTCGGGGTGGTCCTGTTCGAGGAGCCGCGTCCCGGTCTTCGGCCAGAGAAGGCGCTGCTGCACATCGGTCCACCGCAGACCAGACGCATCACCTGGGCGCAGCTCCCCACGGTCCAGTCCATCGACGAGTCGCTGCGGTCCCGTCAGCGCGCTCGTCGCGTCGCTTCTTCTTGAGCGGCACAGGCGCGACACCGATGTCGCAGCACGACTGAAGACTCACGGCGGCACGACGAGCGCGATCCCAAAGACGCTCGTCTCGTCCAGCCGTGGGACGGTCACCTCGGGGCCACGCGGCGCGAGTGTCGCGCGGTCGTAGCGCCCCACGCGCGCTCCGCCAGGGTCGCCGCCGATCCCGGTGAGGACGTACAGCTCGCGGCCGAGGGCCGCACCCACGAGGCCATCGAACTGACGCTCAGCGAGGACGCGTCCCTGCCGCAGGTCGATGAGCGCGATGGTCCTGGCCGTCGTATCGCCCGTCACGACCACGTCGGCGAGCACGACAGCGCGGTCGCTCGCTCCGATCGCGCGGAGGACGGCGCTGCCGATCGGCCGGCCATCGGCGTGGCGCAGCTCACCGAACGGGACCGGCGCATCGCGCACCAGCGCCCAGCGTCCCCGGTCGGTGAGGACGCCGATTCCGCCCTCGGCGGGCGCGAAGGCGCGCACCTGCTCGGCCGAGCCCAGGGTCAGCATGACGCTCCGGACCTTCCCAAACGCCTGGTCCAGGGTGAGCACGGTCGGATAGCGGTCGTTCCGCCACGCGCAGACGGTCCCCCATCCCTCGGCGACGCGCACCAGCCGCGAGGCGCACGGGGTCGCGTCGGGGAGATCCGCCGCGGCCAGATCCGCGACGACGCGCACGTTGGCGTCCACCACGTGCAGCTGCTGGCGGACGACGGCACCGTCGCGCGTCTCGAACGCCACGACCGCGAAGCGATCCAGGCCGATCGGGTCGAACCGCACCGTCGCGGCATCGGCAAGCGGCCACGAGCGCTCGGCGGTGAGCGCGCCGGTGGTGGTGTCGTAGCGGCCGACCCACAGCGCGCCCGTCGCGAGCGCTCGGGCGACGAGCAGACCGGCCCCGTCCGCGCTCACCGCGAGGCTGGTGGGGCGCCAGCCGTCGTCGTCGGGCATGGCGAACGACCTGCCGCCCCGGTCGTCGCGAGCCAGCATGCGGCGAGCGCCGGTGCGCAGGTCGATGCGGTGGAGCGTCGTGAAGCCCTCGCGGCGCGTGACGGCGTAGTAGCCGGTCCGGCCTGGCGTATCGGTGACCCAGCTCGTGCGGTCCGGACCATCGACCCGACCGACGACCGCACCGGTGCTCGCGGCGACCACGTAGACGACGTCGCCGCGCGAGGAAGCGGCGCTCAGGTACCCGAGATCGCTCTCGGCGGGATACGGTGCGAACGGCCGCGTCGCATCGGGATCGTAATCGCCCGGCCCGCTCTGGCGCGGACAGCCCGGCGCCGCGAGCGTGAGCGCCGCGAGGATGAGGATCCACGGGCGCCGCACCGCCAGTGCTACTTCTTGAAGACGGGCACGGGGTCCACCTCGACGCCCGAGGGCCGCGCGGTGACCGAGACCATGACCTGCGCGGTCACCCCGCGGTCGTAGAACGTCGCCCACGACGATGGGGCGGTCGTGATCGTCTTGAAGAGCGGTGCACCGGCGGTGATGATGTCTCCGTCCTTCACCAAGAGCTGGATGTCGCGATCGATCGCCGCCGGACGGATCTTCACCTCGCGGCTGGCCGAACGTACGAAGATGTATGCGAACGACGGCTCCCCCGCCGCGTTCGCTCCGGTGCGGATCTCGCCGCCGATGTACTGGTAGACGTCGATGCTCACGGTGCCGCCGATGGGCGAGGTCACCGTGTAGCCGGCGGGGATGGTGAGCGCGGCAAGCTGGATCCC
>DASSPF010000131.1:0-11067 GCA_035699805.1 Candidatus Limnocylindria bacterium
GATCGTGCTGCCCTCTCCGTCGAAGAAGCCGGCGGCCCACGCGAGCTCGGATCGGTCCATATGCATGTGGAGACGCTAGAAGGTTCGTTCGCGCAGATGGCGTCCTAGTTTCCGGACCTTGACGGCCGCCACATCCCGTGATCCGTCTCCAGCGAGGACCGTATGATCGCGCGCGCATGGCCACGTTGACACCGATGCTCACCGTGCGGAACGCCGCGGACGCGATCGACTTCTACGGGCGCGCGCTCGGTGCGCGCGAGGTGGGACCCCGGTCCACCTCGCCGAGCGGACAGATCGTCGCCGAGCTCGAGCTCGAGGGACAGCGCTTCTTCGTCGTCGACGAGAACGTCAGCGCGCAGAATCTCAGCCCGGAGACGCTGCGGGGAACGACGGTGCGGTTCAGCCTCATCGTCGACGATCCCGATGCGGTCGCCCGCCGGGCGGTGAATGCCGGGGCGAGCGTGGTGTTCCCGGTCGAAGATCAGCCCTATGGGATGCGACAGGGCCGGGTCGCGGATCCGTTCGGACATCACTGGCTCATCGGTAGGCGCAGCGCGGGGTAGGGGCCCCACCTGGGGCAGCAGAGCCAGCAGCCCTTGACATTGCAGCGAGCGCAGTCAAAATAGCGACCAGCAGGTGACGCTCATAGAAGCGACCTACGCAGGAGCCGCATTGGCAATGTCCCAGCCGCGCATCGCCCGCGACGCCTCCGACGAGGAGTTCCTCACGACGGACGAGGTCGCGCGGCGGCTCCGCGTTCACCCCACGACCATCTTGCGCCGTCTCGGCGCGGTGGACGATCCAGACCCAAGCCGCATACCTGCGGTGCGGGTCGGTCGGGTCTGGCGTATCCCACGGAAAGAGTTCGAGGAATGGCTCGCTCGCTCGTCCCAGGCTTCACGCCTGGCCGGGCGCCAGCGGCGCCTCTTCTGACGTGGCGCGCCAGATCATTCTCGTGGGAAGGGAGGTGACCTAGATGCCGGCCAAGAAGAAGAAGGCAGCGAAGAAGGGCAAGAAGAAGTAGTTCTTCTGACCTTGTGGTGATGGCGCCGCGGGCGGGCGGCGCCTGAACCGAGCGAGTCCTTGGCGGTCCCCGAACTGAGCCCCACCAAGGTACCCAGGACCTATTTCTCGTAACGGCCCCGCCGTTACATCCGTTCCCATTGGCAGATGCGACGACACCAGGTGGGTGTCCGCGCCGTGCGGGTACTTGCTGCAGCCCTCCTGTTCACGCCCGCGCTCCTCGCGGGATCACCCAGCGCCGCTGATGCGGACGTGGTCGCCCCGACGAGCATGCTGCAGCTCCACAACGAGATGCGCTACGCCATCGGCGCGCCCACGCTCGCGGCCGACCCGCGCGTGGTCGTGGCGGCGCAGAACCACGCGAACTACAACGCGGCGAACCGCGTCGGCGGGCACTACGAGACTCAGGGCCTGCCGTACTACACGGGCTACGGTCCGCGCGATCGCGTGGCCGCCGCGGGTCTCTCCACCTCGTTCGTGAGCGAGGTGGCCACGACCATGGGCGGCGCGCTGGCGGGGGTCCGGCAGCTCTGGGATGCGCCATACCACCGCCTCGGCATGATGCATCCGAACGCCTCCACCGTCGGCTGGGGTCACTCCGACCTCGCCGGGTCCGCGACGGTGGCGAACATCGTCTACAACTTCTCGCTCCGGCCGGTCGAGTTCGTGCGCTCGCCCGCGCACGGCCAGGTCGTCCCGCCATCCTGGAGCGGGAACGAGTCGCCGAGCCCGCTGCCGGCGGGCGTCCGTGGACCGGTGGGCTATCCGATCATGCTCGTGTACTCAGCGGCCCAGCGAGTGGACATGCGCGCCGCGGAGATCGTCGCGCCAAATGGATCGCGCGTGCCGATCTACTACGTGCCGCAGCTCTACGAATACGACTACCAGGTCATCATCCCGCAGCAGCCCCTCGCGCCGGGCACGACGTACCACGTGCGTTTCGACATCAACGTCAACTCGCGCATGGTCACCAACGAGTGGGACTTCACCACGTCGGGCGGGACGGGAACGGCAGTGTCGCCCACGTACCACGCGGCGTTCGTGGATCAGTCTCCGTATCCCACGCTCACGCCGGGCGCGACGGCCCAGCTGACCGTCCGCTACCGCAACAGCGGGACGGCGACCTGGCGGAAGGGCGTGGCCCGCGAGCAGGCCAACCTGGGCATCAACGGCGACGACCGCACGTTCTCCGCGCTCGGCATGAACGTCGGCTGGCTCTCGCCGGACCGCCCCGCCGCGCAGACCGAGGCCAGCGTCGCGCCTGGGGCGGTCGGCACGTTCACCTTCAGCGTGCGCGCGCCGGCGATACCCGGCACGTACCGGATCCCGCTCCGGCCGGTCATCGACGGGCGGACCTGGATGGAGGATCAGGGTGTCTTCCTGCTCGTCACGTCGGATGCCGGCTACCACAGCCGATGGGCGGCCCAGTCGCCCTATCCGACGCTGCAGGCGGGCACGACGAGCGGGCCGCTCAGCGTGAGCTTCACCAACACCGGGACGCGCTCGTGGCTCAAGGGAGTCGCCGGCCAGCAGGCGAACCTCGGCGTCGTCAACGACGACGCCTCGTGGTCGGCCCTCGGTGTCGGCTGGCTCAGCGCCGACCGTGTCGCGGCGCAGTCGGAGGCCGTCGTCGCGCCGGGTGCCGTCGGGACATTCACCTTCCGCGTGCGCGCCCCGGCCACGCCGGGCGTCTACCGGATCGCGCTGCGCCCGGTCATCGACGGTACGACCTGGATGGAGAACGACGGGGTCTTCCTGGTGGTGACGGTCAACTAGCGCGGGCTAGGCGCTGTCGCGGAAGGTGACCTCGAAGATCTCCCGGCAGCCCGGGCAGCGCACCGTGGCCGCGTACGGTGGGTTGGGCGGGACGTCGAGGTGCTCGCGCGTCACGAACCGCGGTCCGATCTTCGTAGCGCAGAACGGGCAGCCGAGCTCGTAGCCGAGGAAGGCATGCCGGTCGACGTCGATCCTGCGCTTCTGGTCCACGCTCACGTCGCGCCCTAGTCTACGGGCGTGGCCGCACCGAAGGGCCGGAACAAGATCGCGACGGCGACCGCCACGCTCTCGGTGGGCGACCGCGCCCCCGACTTCACCCTGCGCGCGCACGACGGCACGACCGTCACCCTGTCCGCGTTCGCGGGGCAGCGCGTCGTGCTCGCCTTCTTCGCCTTCGCGTTCACCAACACCTGAAGCAGCGAAGCCCCCGCGCTGAACGCGCTCCAGGAGCGGTTCGCGGGTGGCGGTGCCCAGGTCGTGGGCATCTCGTGCGACACGGTGCATTCGCTCAAGGTGTGGGCCGAGCAGCTGGGTGGCGTGACGTATCCACTCGCATCGGACTTCTGGCCGCACGGTGCGGTCTGCCGCGCGTACGGCGTGTTCAACGAGGAGATCGGTCGTCCCGAGCGCGCGATCATCGTCGTGGATGCCGCGGGGATCGTCCGCTACATCGACGTCCATCAGTACCGCGAGGTGCCCGATGAGACGGAGATCGCCGAGGAGCTCGAGAAGCTCGGAGGCGGCGGACCGCCCTCGCCGGACGTCAACCCCTCGTCGGGATGAGGTACGCGCGGCCATCCGCCGCCACGGTGAAGGCCACGGCGTCGCCCTCGGTGATCCCGCCGAGCGTCTCGCCGCGGATGAGGACATCCGCGCCGCAGTCCACGACCGCGATCTCGCCGGTCTGCTTCACCACGCCCTCGACCGCCGCGCCGGCGCCGATCAGTCCGCCTCTGACACGACGAGCGCCGCTTCCCGCGGTGACGTCCTGCGCGGAGAACTCGATCGCCATGGTGACCCGATCGCCGATGGCGAGACGGGACTTCCGCACCGCACCCGTCGCGTCCTGACCCCGCAGGTCGAGCCGCGCGGGGCCCTCGCCCACGCGCAGCGTGACGATGATGTCGCCGCGTGCGCCGTCGAGGGCGACGACGATCCCGCGGGACGCCCGCTGACGCCACTTCTCGATGAACGCGAGCTGCTCGAAGTCCAGCATCCTGGATACGATAGCCACGCGTCGCCAGCCGCCCCCGCGACCCTCCCCGATGCGACCGCCGCCGCCGCCGCATCATGTGCTGGTGATGTCCGCGCGCGCCGAGATGGTGCGGCAGCTCCGGGACCTCGGGATCTCCGACGAGCACGTTCTCGCCGCGATGGGACGGGTCCCGCGCGAGGAGTTCGTCCGGGAGCAGGATCGCGAGGTCGCCTACGGCGATCACGCGCTGCCGATCGACGAGGGCCAGACGATCTCGCAGCCCTACATCGTCGCGCGCATGACCGAGCTGCTGAAGCTCGACGGCGGGCATCACGTGCTCGAGGTCGGGACGGGATCGGGCTACCAGGCCGCGGTGCTCGCCGAGCTCAGCGGCAGCGTGGTGACGGTGGAGCGTCACGGCTCGCTCGCGGATGCCGCGCGGGAGCGCCTGGCGCGCCTGGGATACCGGAACGTCCGGGTGATCCACGATGACGCCTCGCTCGGCTATCCAGCCGAGGCGCCGTACGACCGCATCATCGTGACCGCCGCGTCGCCCGCGGTCGACGGCGCGCTCCTGGCGCAGCTCACGATCGACGGCCACGTCGTCTCACCGGTGGGGGACGAGCACGGGCAGGAGATCTTGACCGTCGACGCGGCCGGTCGGACGCGGCGCCACGGCGCCGTCCGCTTCGTCCCGCTCCGCGGGCGCGGTGGCTTCCGTCCGTGACCCGCCCTCTGCTCTTCCACGGCGGTCGGGTCCACGTGGGCGACGGCTCGTCGTCGGAGGCGCTGCTCGCTCGCGACGGGCGCGTCGCGGCCCTGGGGGCGGCGCGCGACCTGCGGCGTGACGCGCCAGATGCCGAGATGATCGACCTCAGTGGGGGCCTCATGACACCGGGCTGGATCGATGCGCACGTCCACTTCGTCTGGTGGGCGCTCCAGATGACCCAGCTCGACCTGCGCGATACGGCGACCGTGGACGACGCGCTCGAGCGCATCCGTGAGCATGCCGCGACGCTCTCGCCCGATGTCTGGATCGAGGGCGGACGATTCGACAAGAACGTCTGGGGTCGCTGGCCCACCGCCGCGGAGCTCGACCGGGTGACCGGCGGCCGCCCAGCGGCGCTGCGGAGCCGCGATGGCCACTCGCGGTGGCTCAACAGCGCTGCGCTCGAGCGTGCGCGCATCACGCGGGCCACGTCCGCTCCGGATGGCGGCAGCATCCTCCGCGACCCGACCGGCGAGCCGACCGGCATCCTCCAGGAGAACGCCAACGGGCTCGTCGACGCCGTCGTGCCGCCGCCGAGCGACGACCAGATGCTGGAGGCCGCGCGTCGCGGCCAGGCCGAAGCCTGGAAGCGCGGCGTCGTGGGCTTCGAGAACCTCGACGCGTTCCGCGACCGGTTCCCGCTCACCGCCTTCGAGCGGCTCGCCGGACGCGGGGAGCTCGCGATGCGCGCGCACGTCGGCATCCCGCGGGCCCATCTCGATGACGCGATCGCGCGCGGTCTGCGCACCGGCGCGGGCGACGAGTGGCTTCGCATCGGCCACCTGAAGATCTTCACCGACGGCGCGCTCGGCTCGCAGACGGCCGCCCTCGAGGATCCGTACATCGGATCGGATGACCGCGGCATCCTCACCGTCGAGCCGGACGTCCTCGCCGCGGTCGTGGCGCGCGCCGCGGCGCACGGCATCGCCGTTGCCATCCACGCCATCGGCGACCGCGCGGTCCGCGTGGCCCTGGACGCGATCGCGCCCACGCGAGCGACCGCTCCGTCGCTCCGCCAGAAGATCGAGCACGTGCAGCTCGTCCGGCGCGAGGACCTCGGCCGCTTCGCGGCCCTGGGCATCATCGCCTCGATGCAGCCGATCCACGCCACGAGCGACCGCGACCTCGCCGACCGCTACTGGGGGCCGGAGCGCACGCCGCGCGCGTATCCCTGGCGGACCCTGCGCGCGAGCGGGGCCGTGCTCGCGTTCGGGTCGGACGCGCCGGTGGAGCCGATCGACCCGCTGCTCGGGATCCACGCCGCGGTCGAGCGGCGCCGGCCGGCCGATGCCGACGCCTGGACGCCGGCCGAGCGGCTCACGCTCGATGAGGCGCTCGCGGGGTATGCCAAGGGCGCGGCGTACGCGCTCGGCCGCGAGCGGGACCTCGGCACGCTCGCGGTGGGGATGCGCTGCGACGCGACCATCGTGGACCGCGATCTCGCGCGCCTCGCCGGCCCCGACCTGCTCACGGCGCACGTCCGTGGGACCGTCACCGCCGGCGTCGTGCGCTACGCGGACGGTCTGCGATGAGCGGCGAGCGGGGTGAGGGCGCCCTCGCCGGCGTCCGGGTGCTGGATCTCACGCGCGCGCTCGCCGGTCCGTACTGCACCCTCATGCTCGGTGATCACGGCGCGGATGTGGTGAAGGTCGAGCTGCCGCGCACCGGCGACGAGACGCGCGAGTGGATGCCGCCGGCGATCGGTGGCATCTCCGCGTACTACCTCGCGATCAACCGGAACAAGCGCAGCGTCACGGTGGACCTGAAGACTCCGCTCGGGAAGCAGGTGCTCGAGCGGCTGGTCGAGCGTAGCGACGTCGTGGTGGAGAACTTCAGCCCGGGCGTGCTGGCGCGTCTCGGCTTCGCCGACGAGCGGATCCGCGCGATCAACGCGCGCACCATCGTCTGCCACATCAGCGGCTTCGGACAGGACGGCCCCGGCCGCGCATGGCCGGCGTACGACCTCATCGTCCAGGGGATGGGCGGCATCATGAGCCTCACCGGCGAGGTCGGGGGCGATCCGGTGATGGTCGGCGTGCCGCAGGCGGACATGGTCGCGGGGATGTTCGCGGCCTTCGCCATCACCGCGGCGCTGCACGCCCGAGAGCGCACCGGCGAAGGACAGGTCATCGACGCCACGATGATCGGTGGGCAGGTCGCCCTCCTGTCCCGTCAGGCAGCGCGCTTCTTCGCCGACGGGACGGTGCCGCGGCCGGAGGGGAACGTGCACGCGTCGATCGTCCCGTACCAGACCTTCCGCGCGGCCGATGGGTACGTGAACGTCGGCGTCGCGAACAATGCGCTCTTCGAGCGCTTCTGCCGCGCGCTCGAGCTCGAGGAGCTGCTGGGGGACGCGCGTTTTGCCGACAATCCGCGACGCGTCGCCCATCGCAAGGAGATCGTTCCCATCATCGAGCGACGGATCCGCGGTCTGGCGAAGAGCGAGGTGGTGCGGCGCCTGCGCGAGGCGAACGTGCCGGTGGGGCCGATCAACGCGCTGGACGAGGTCTTCGCCGATCCGGTGGTGCGCCATCTCGGGCTCGTCGCGGAGATGGATCACCCAACCGCCGGCCGGGTGCGCGCGCCGGGCATCCCGGTTCGGATGTCGGCGACGCCGCCATCGGTCCGCGCGCATCCGCCGCTGCTCGGCGAGCACACCGACGAGGTGCTGAGCGAGCTTGGGTACAGCGTCGCCGAGATCGCCGACCTCCGGCGCGAGGGCGCGATCTGACCGAGCCCAAGGCGCTCCCAGGCCGCAGGCGACCGCTCTGGCTCGTGGCGCTCCTTTCCGTGTTCACCATCGGCGCGTACGTGCCGATCTGGTTCGGGCTGACCTGGGCGGAGCTGCGGCGCGAGTCCGGCGACGGCCGGATGTTCCCGCTCGGTCACGGACTCTCCCTTCTCGTGCCGGGCTGGAATGCGTGGCAGGCCTGGCGCCACTTCCGGGCGATCGACGGCCTCCTCGCTCGGGGTGGCGGGACGGGGCGCGGCGTGGACGCGGCGAGCGCCGCGCTGGGCGTCGCGATCTGGTGGCTCACGTTCACCCACTACTCGAGCGATCCGGTGTTCCTGCTCTTCGACGCGGTCGAGCTCACCGCGGGCACCGCGGTCATCGTGTACGGCCAGCGCGCCCTGAACGCCCACTGGGCGGCCCGCGGCGGCGAGGAGCGGCTGCTCGACACGGACATCCTGGCGCTGCTGCTGGCGAGCGCGTACGCCCTCATGACCATCGTCAGCGTCCTCTGACCGGTATCCTCCGGCGCAGGTGTCGCAGATCGTCGTCGTTGGCTCGCTCGCGTACGACGATGTGCGGACACCCGTCGCCAGCCGCGATCGCGTCCTGGGCGGTGCGGCGTCGTACTTTTCCGTCGCGGCGTCCCGCTACGTGCCGGTCCGGCTCGTCGGCGTCGTCGGCACCGACTTCGACGAGACCGACCTGGCGCGGCTCGCCGGCCAGGGCATCGACCTCGACGGTATCGAGCGCCGTCCGGGGCACTCGTTCCGCTGGCGCGGGACCTACGACTTCGCGCTGGATAGCGCCGAGACGATCAACACCGACCTCGGCGTCTTCGCCGACTGGCGGCCCCGCATCCCCGCGCACTTTGCCGACAGCGAGTTCGTGTTCCTGGCGAACATCCATCCGGAGATCCAGCTCGCCACGCTCGCGCAGATGCGCTCGCCGGTGGCGGTCGCGCTGGACACGATGAACTACTGGATCGAGCACGCCAAGCCGGCCCTGCTGGAGGTCATGCGGAAGGTCGACATCGTGAGCATCAACGAGGGCGAGGCGCGTCAGCTGTGCGGCACGTTCAGCATCCACCGCGCGGCGCGTGAGATCCTCGCGCTCGGCCCGCGGGTGCTCGTGGTGAAGCGTGGCGAGCACGGAGCGACGCTCTTCACGCCGACCACGGCGTTCTGGGCACCCGCCTACCCGGTCGAGGACGTGGTGGACCCGACGGGGGCGGGTGACACGTTCGCGGGAGGCTTCGTCGGATATCTCGCGGAGCGCGGATCGCTCGACGACCGCGAGCTGCGACGGGCGGTCCTGCACGGAAGCGTGTGCGCGTCGTTCGCGGTGGAGCGATTCAGCATCGACGGGATCCTGGCCGCGGATCGCGCGGCGATCGACGAGCGATCCAGGACCCTCCAGGCCCTCATCACCCTGTAGGGAACCGGTCGGAGGTGGCTGGTGTACCAGGGGCGAAGACCGACTCCGCGGAGGGCCGGCTGACGGAGGACCGGGAGCTCGTGGAACGCGCTCGGCACGGCGATCAGGAGGCGTACGGGGCGCTCGTCACGCGCTATCAGGGCGTGGCCGCGCGGACGGCCTATGTGATCACCGGGAGCGATGCCGATGCCGAGGAGGCTGCGCAGGATGCGTTCGTGAAGGCGTACTACGCGCTCGACCGCTTTCGCCCCGACGCGCCCTTCCGACCCTGGCTGCTGCGGATCGTCGCGAACGAGGCCATCAACCGCCGCAAGGCGGCCGGCCGGCGACCGACCGTCGCGCTCAGCCTGGCCGAGGACCGGCCCTCGCCCGACACGGCCCTGTCGCCCGAGGGCGCGGCCTTGGCCGGTGAGCGACGCGAGCTCGTGCTCGGTGCGCTGCAGAGGATGCGTGACGAGGACCGGCTGGTGATCGCCTATCGGTACTTCTTCGACCTCTCGGAGGCCGAGATGGCCACGGCCCTCGGCGTCGCGCGCGGGACGGTGAAGTCGCGCCTCTCGCGCGCGCTCGCGCGCCTGCGCGCGGTGCTCGAGGCGGAGCCGGCGCGTGAGTAGCCCGCTCCGCGACGAGGAGCTCGAGGCGACGCTGCGCGACCTCGGGGCGCGCCTGGCCTACCCGATGCCGACGCGTCTGGCCGACGCGGTGCGCGCACGCCTGGGCGCGCCCCGGCCGATGCGTGCGGGTTGGCGTGCCCTCGTGCCGGCGCTCGTCACCGCGGCCTTCCTGCTGCTCGTCGTCGCGGCCGGCGTTCCCGGCGCGCGCGCCACGGCCGGCGAGCTCCTCGGTCTGCGCGGCATCGACATCTTCCGTGTTCCTGCGGTGCCCACGAGCGGCCCGGGTGTCGAGACCGCCATCCCCGGCGAGCGCGTCACGCTCGCCGCCGCCCGCGCGGGGGTCTCGTTCACCGTGCGTGTGCCTGCCTCGCCCATCCTCGGCACGCCCGACCTCGTCTACCTGGACGTCTCGGCCGGCGCGGAGCGCGTGACGCTGGTGTACCGCGACCGGCGCGGCATCCCACGGTCGAGCGTCGCGGGCGTCTCTGCCATCGTGGTCGAGTTCCGCGGGACGGTGGACGAGCAGCTGTTCGCGAAGGCCGCCGGCCCGGGCACGCGGATCGAGCGGGTGAACGTGAACGGCGGACGGGGGTACTGGATGGAGGGGGAGCCGCACCTCTTCTTCTACCGCGACGCGAACGGAGCCATCAGGGACGAGACGCTGCGCCTCGCCGGTAACACGCTGCTCTGGGAGCAGGACGGCGTCACACTGCGGCTCGAGGCGAATGTGACCAAGGACGAGGCCCTCGCGATCGCATCGTCGCTCCGCTAGCGATACCACCTACTGAAAACCGAGACTTGACAGGCGCAATCGTCAGGAATCGAATGAGCGCGCCATAACGGCGGTCGGGTAGGAGGTGGCCATCCAAGTGGGACTGTTCTCGACACGACGTCGGTTCCTGAAGCATGCGTCGTTCTCCGGTGTCGCGGCGTTCCTCGCGTCCTGTCTCTCATCGAACGCGCCCGCTGCGACGAGCGCACCGCCGGCGGCGGGGACGGGCGGCGCCGCGCCGACCGTCGTCGCTCGCGCGGACACGATCACCTGGAAGGTGCAGTCGGGTTGGGCGGGCAACGACATCTTCCAGGAGCTGTTCCTGGACTGGAAGAACATGGTCGAGGAGATGTCCGCCAACCGGATCAAGATCGACGCGCTGCCGGTGAACGCGGTCACGAACATCGCCGGCGCGATCGACGCGGTCCACTCGGGCACGCTCGATGGCGCGCACCACGTCCCCGCGTACTACTACGGCAAGGACCACGCCGTGAGCCTCATGGGCACCGGGCCGATGATGGGCATGAGCGGGCAGATGTGGCTGGCCTGGTACTACTACGGCGGCGGCCAGGCGCTGTTCGAGAAGCTCGTGCAGCAGAAGCTGAAGCTGAACGTCGTCTCGCTCTTCCACATGCCCATGCAGAACCAGCCCCTGGGGTGGTTCGAGAAGGAGATCACCAGTCCGGATGACTTCAAGGGCATGAAGTTCCGCACCGTCGGTCTCGCGACCGGCATCTACCAGGGTCTCGG
>DASSPF010000132.1:0-29240 GCA_035699805.1 Candidatus Limnocylindria bacterium
GGACGACGAGCTCTGTGCCATCGAGTGCGATCTCCACCGTCCCGTCCTGATCCGTGCGATACGTCGGCACGCCGGCGAGCGCGGCGAGCGTCCCGGCCGTGGGATGACCATACCGGTTCCCGGAGCCCACCGAGATGAGCGTCGCCTCGGGCCGGACGGCCGCGCGCAGGGCCACCGCGTGCGCCGTCGCCGCGCCATGGTGCGGCGGGACGTAGATCCGCGCGCCGAGCCGCTCGGGCCGCTCGAGCAGGCGCCCGAGCGCGTCGTCGACCGCGTCACCGGTGAGCAGGACCGAGAAGGCACCGGCAGTGATGCGCAGGACCAGGCACGGCAGGTCAACGCGCAGGTCGGGATCGGGTGCGAGGACCTCGATCGTCGCGGAGCCGAGCTCGATGCGTTCGCCGGCCCGGGCCGCGCGGCGGGGCGCGCCGTTCCGCGCGACCGCGGCGGCCCAGAGCTCGCTCAGCGGACTTGCGTCGAGGCCGGCCGGCTCGAGGGCGAGACCGACCTCGTAGCGCCCGAGGACCGCGAGCAGCCCGGCGCCATGATCGGTGTGCGCGTGCGTCAGCGCCACCACGTCGATGCGCCGCTCCCACGGCGCGAGCGTCGCGCCGAGCACTGCGAGCAGGCGGTCGGGGTCCGGCCCGCCGTCGATGAGCGCGCGCACGCCGCCAGCCTCCACCAGATACGCGTCGCCCTGGCCCACATCGAGCGCGGTGATGCGGACCGGCGGTGTGGGGGCAGGCCAGACCGCGACGGCCGCGCCGGGCGCGAGGGCGAGCGCGAGCGTCAGTGCGGTCGCGCGCCGCGTGATCGCACCACCAAGCGCGGGTACGCGCGGGCGCGGCCACCGGAGCCGCACGCGCAGGGACCGGATGGGCTGGAGCCGCACGCGCCGCGACCGCGCAGCCCGGACCAGCGCGATCTCGGCGCAAGCGAGCGCGATCCCGGTGAGTGGTCCGCTCGGGAGCGAGAGCGATGCGAAGGGCAGCGACGCGAAGAGCTCGACTGCCCAGCGCAGCGCGAGCGCGCCAGCCCAGGCGAGGAGCGCGACAGGCCGCGCGAGGTCGAGCATGAGCGCTCCAGCGACGCTCGTCGCCGCCCCGGCGAGCATGAGCAGCGGGAAGAGCGGCACGCACACGAGATTCGCGGCGACCGACACGAGCGAGACGCGGCCGAAGACGGCGGCGACGAGCGGGAGCGTCGGGGCGGTGGCCGCGAGCGTCGTGGCGACGCCGTGACGCAGGACCGCAGGCAGCGGCCGCAGCCGGTCGCCCAGCTGCTCCTGCCACAGGATCAGACCCGCGGTCGCGAGCGCAGAAAGCCACAGCCCCACGTCGTCGACGGCCGACGGATCGGCCGCGAGCATGAGCGCGATCGCGGCGCAGAGCGCGTTCAGGGCAGCCCCGCGCCGGCCGGTCGCCGCGGCGCACGCCGCGATCGTGGCCATGAGCGCGGCGCGGAGCACGCTCGGCGAGAGCCCGACCAGGACGCTATACGCGATGACCGCCAGCGCGGCCGCGCCTGCCTGTGCCGCCGGACCGACGCGCCCGCGCAGCGCGAGCGCGACCGCGGTCGCGACGAGGGTCATGTTGAAGCCGGAGATCGCGAGCAGGTGGCTGGTCCCGCTCGACACGAACGCGCGCGTGAGGTCAGGCGGGATGGCACCGCGCTCGCCGAGGACGATGCCCAGCAGGATCGCGCTCTCCGGCGCGGGGACCAGCAGCGCGAGCGGCCGCGCGAGCGCCCCGCGCGGCAGCTCGAGTGCGGCGGGCCACGGGAACGGCACCGGGACGACGTGGTGCGCGAGCACCGCGCCGGCGCCGGCCGCCGCGGCGGCCCACACGAGCCGCCGCCTCCCGACGCTCGCGCCGGAGAGCGCCGCCAGGGCCAGGGCGAGCAGTGCGCCGAGCACGACACCCGCGGCACCGACGAGGACGGCCCACGCGGCGAGGGTCGCGGCGAGCGCCGCGGGGAGCAACGGGATGGCGAAGAGCGCGCTCAGCGGACCGTGAGCAGGTCGCGGATGTCCGCGAGCACGCGCGCCGTGACCAGGCCCCGGGTCTGCAGCTCATCGATCTTCGCGAAGGGCCGCTGCTCGCGGGAGCGGACGATGCGGCCAGCCGTCGCCGGGCCGATGCCGGGAAGGGACTCGAGCTCGACGGCCGACGCGTGATTCAGGTCGATCTTCGTCTCGGCGTCGGTCCCCAGGCTGCCCGCCGGCGGGGCCTCGCCCAGGCGCGGGACGTAGATACGCGCGCCGTCGCGCAGCAGGGCCGCGCGGTTGATCGACGCGAGGTCCGCGTCCGGCGTCGCGCCGCCGGCCGCGGCGATCGCGTCACCGACCCGCGCGCCGTATGGCAGGCGGACCAGCCCGGGCCGCACCACCGCGCCGCCCACGTCCACCACGACGATCGGAGCCGCCGTGGGCGTGGCCGACGGCTCGACGACCCGGATGGGGACCGCGGCGGGCGCGCGAGCGCGGGCCACCGCGACCACGCCGCCCACGGCGAGGGCGACCGCGACCACCAGGAGGACGATCCGGGGCACGGCGGCACCATGACGAAGCGTGGACCGCGTGTGAAGGGGTCGAGGGCCGCGAAGCCGTCACACGTTCATGCGACAAGCCGTCCCTAATTCGTGCGACGGCGCTCCGCGGGCTGCTGCATCTGGACGATCGCGACGGGGAGGTCGCCGAGCGGCTCGCCATCCACCGAGAGCTGGAACCGGTGCGTGCCCTGGGTGGTGAAGCTCATGTTGTTGAGCTCGACGATGACGTTCACGTCCTGTCCCGCGGCGGCATGCACCGAGATCTCCGGCGGGTTCGGCAGCGCCTGCTCGCCGTCGGGGCGGAGCAGCCGGACGACGACACTGTGCGGACCCACCTCGAGCGTGAGGATGGCGACGAGGAACATGCGCGGGTGCTGCGCCGGCAGCCCGCTGACGCTGATGTTCCGGAAGATGCCCATCAGGCTGACCTTGCCGTCCTGACCCACGATCGCGTGGTCGCACAGCGCGGCGAGGCGGATCTCACCGGACAAGGTTCACCAGCCGATCGGGCACGGCGATCACGGTACGCGGTCGGGCGCCCTCGAGCGCTGCCTGCGCCTTGGGGCTCGCCAGGGCGAGGCGCTCGAGCTCGGCCTTCGCGGTCCCCGCGGGAACGGTGATCCGGTCGCGCACCTTCCCATCCACCTGGACGACGATGGTGACCTCGGTGGCCGCGGCGATCTGCGGGTCGAACGCGGGCCAGGCCTGCTGGTGCACGGAGCCGCTCCCGCCGCGACGGTGCCACAGCTCCTCGCTGATGTACGGCGCGAATGGCGCGAGCAGCACGACGAGCGTGTCGATACCGCGATCTCGGCTCGGGCCGCTGGCCTTCGCGAGCACGTTCACGAGCTCCATCATCGCCGCGATCGCGGTGTTGAACGCGTAGTCGTCGAGATCGCGGGTGACCTTCTCGATGGTGCGGTGCACCGCGCGATCGACCTCGGCGTCGACGGGACCGTCTGCGGAGCGCGGCGCGCAGCCCAGCTCCCACACTCGGCGCAGGAAGCGATGGCAGCCGTCGATGCCCGCGGCATCCCAGTCCGCGCCCTGCGACCACGGCCCGAGGAACATCATGAACAGACGCAGCGTGTCGGCGCCGTACCGCTCGGTGTACTCGTCGGGCGACTTCACGTTGCCGCGCGACTTGGACATCTTCGTTCCGCCGAAGATGATCGTGCCCTGATTCCTCAGGCGGCGCGCGGGCTCGTCGAACCAGAGCTCACCCATGTCGCGCAGCGCCTTGCAGACAAAGCGCATGTAGAGCAGATGCAGGATGGCGTGCTCGATGCCGCCGGCGTACATGTCGACCGGCAGCCAGCGCCGGCCGGCCTCCTTGTTCATGAAGGCGGTCTGGATCGTCGGATCGACGTAGCGGTACATGTACCAGCTCGAATCCATGAACGTATCCATCGTGTCCGTCTCGCGACGCGCGGGCTTCCCGCACTTGGGGCATGTCGTCCTCACGAACGAGTCGACGCGCGCGAGCGGGTTCCCGCCTTCGGGGTCGAACGTCGCGTCGCGCGGCAGCACAACAGGAAGATCCGTGAATGGGACCGGCACCGCGCCGTCGGCGTCGCAGTAGATGACCGGGATGGGTGTTCCCCAGTAGCGCTGACGGGAGATGAGCCAGTCGCGCAGGCGATACGTCACCGCCGGACCACCGAGGCCGCGCTTCGTCGCCTCGTCGGCGACGGCCTTCTTGCCGTCGTCGCTCGTTCGTCCGGTGAGCGGTCCGCTGCGCACCATGACGCCGTCGCCGACGTACGCCTCGGCGAGCGCGGGGTGCTCGGTCCCGTCGGCCGAGATCACCTCGCGGATCTCGAGGCCGTACGTCTTCGCGAACGCGAAGTCGCGCTCGTCATGCGCGGGCACGGCCATGATCGCGCCGGTCCCATACGTGACGAGCACGTAGTCGGCGATCCAGATCGGGACGCGCTCGCCGGTGAAGACGTTCCGGGCGTACGCGCCCGTGAAGACCCCGGTCTTCTCCCGCTCCGCCGTGGTGCGCTCGATCTCGTCCATGCCCCTGGCACGCTCGACGTACGCGGCGACATCGGCGCGGCGGTCGGCCGTGGTGATCCGCTCGACGAGCGGGTGCTCGGGTGCGAGCACCATGAACGTCGCGCCGTAGATCGTGTCCGGCCGCGTGGTGAAGAAGCGGATGGCCGCGTCGTGCCCCTCGACGGGGAACTCGAGCTCCGCACCCTCCGAGCGACCGATCCAGTTCGTCTGCATGACCTTCACGCGCTCGGGCCAGTCCAGCCCCTCGAAGCTCAGCAGCTCGTCGGCGTACTTCGTGATGCGGAAGAACCACTGTTCCAGGTCGCGCTTGACCACCGGCGTCTCGCAGCGCTCGCACTTCCCCTGGATGACCTGCTCGTTCGCGAGCACGGTGCGGTCCTTCGGGCACCAGTTCACCGGCGCCTTCGCGCGATACGCGAGACCGTTCTCCATGAGCTTCAGGAAGATCCACTGGTTCCAGCGGTAGTACTCGGGGTAGCAGGTGACGACCTCGCGGCGCCAGTCGATGGCCGCGCCCATCCTGCGGAACTGCTCCCGCATGTGCGCCATGTTCTGGTCCGTCCACGGCGCGGGATGCGCCTTGTTCTTGATCGCGGAGTTCTCCGCGGGCAGACCGAACGCGTCGAAGCCCATCGGGAACAGCACGTTGTATCCGCGCATGCGCAGGTGGCGGGCGACCGCGTCGGGCGCGGCGAACGCGTACCAGTGCCCCACGTGCAACACGCCCGAGGGGTACGGGAACATGGTGAGGTAGTAGAAGTTCTCCTTTCCTGGGACCGCGTCCGGGGTCTGGTGGAGGCCCGTGCGCTCCCACTCGGCCAGCCACTTCGGCTCGATGGCCGCGGGGTCGTAGCGCTCGGTGCGCTGCTTCTCGATGGTCATCGCGCTCGCCTCCTTTCCATTCTTCGCATTCGCTTCGGCCCGCCTTTCGGCGGCCTGCAGCTCATCGCCTCGCTACGCTCGCTCATCGACGTGCTCCTCGCGGGGAACCCGCTCGTCGCACGCCCTGTCCGTATGCGACTAGATCGCCAAAACAAAACGCCCTCCGCCCCATGCCGAACGATCGGCCAGGGGACGGAAGGCGACTTCCGCGGTACCACCCCGATTGAAAGCGATCGGTCCGGCGTGTATCGCGTACCGGCCGGTCTCTGCACAACGCTCGCTTCGCTCGCTGTGCAGCTGATCGGTTCCAGCCTCGCTGGAACGACCAGTGGAGCTGGCGGGATTCGAACCCGCGACCCCCACACTGCCAGTGTGATGCGCTCCCACTGCGCCACAGCCCCGATCGCTCTCCGCTCGAGCACGCTGCTAACGGGCGTGACTCCGGCGAGGGCTACATCGCTTCACCCTCGCGGCTCCCGGGCGAGTTCCACGACCCCACGACACCGGCTCGCACCACCCGCCGGCTCTCTTGGTGAGGGGATCCGCGTACTGCTCCCGTTCGAGGCCTTTGTAGGCAAAGTATAGGCGGATGTACCCGCTCATCCGCATCGAGAAGCGTCATCCGGATGGCTCACCGCGGGCCGCGTGGCACGGCTATCGCCTCGCCGACCACGAGGGCGCGGTCCGTGTCTGGACGCCGTCGCGGACACCCCGCATCCATGTCAACGGCCGCTGGACCCCCGACGCGCCCCTGCTCACCGCCTGGTCGCCGGGCGAGCGGTTCGTGGCCCATCGCTACGAGGACCCCGAGGGTCCGACCGTGTACGTCGACATCGTGCGCGAGGTCGAGGTGACGCCGGAGCGCTTCGTCTACGTCGACCTGTACGCCGATGTCATCTTCAAGTTCGACCGCGCGTGGGCAAAAGACGAGGACCTGCTCGTGCGGCTCGCCGAGGATGAGGCCCTCGGCGTGACCGTGGTGCTGGACGGACTCCTCGCAGCGGCCGGGCGGCGCGCCTGGCCCTTCGATCTGCGATCGCCCCGGTACGACGTCCCCGAGCTGGCCCGCGCGCTGGCCGCAGGCCCAGAGGCCCCGCTTTCGCCCTAGCCCCCGCCCAAGGCGGGAGCCTCGCGGCGCATGGAAACGCTCTGCAGGACGCCGAGCGCGAAGCAAATGGACACGAGCGAGCTGCCGCCGTGCGAGATGAACGGGAGCGGGATACCGGTGACCGGCATGAGCGAGATGGCCATGCCGACGTTCACCAGGATCTGGAACAGGATCATCGACACGACGCCGCTGGCGAGGAGCATCCCGAACGGATCACGGGCACGGAAGCCGATGCGCAGCGCGGCGACGAGCAGGACGATGTACAGGGCGAAGAGGATCACCGCGCCGACGAACCCCAGGTCTTCGGCGAGACCGGCGAAGACGAAGTCGGATTCGGCGATCGGCAGGTACCCCAGCGGCGACTGCGTCCCGGCGGTGAGGCCCTTCCCCGTGGCGCCGCCTGATCCCACCGCGATGAGCGACTGGATGATGTTCCAGCCCGCCCCCTGCGGATCGGCGTACGGGTCGAGGAACGCGGTGAGCCGGGCCTGCTGGTAGGGCTTGAGCAGCGACCAGATGAGCGGGAAGGCCGCCCCCGCGACCGCCACCAGGCCGACGAGCTGCCACACCCGCGCACCAGCCATGAACGCGATGCCGAAGAAGATCGCCACGAAGACCAGGCTCGTCCCGAGGTCGGGCTGCTTGTACACGAGCGCGAACGCCGGGCCGAGGATCAGCAGGCCGCCCGCGACCGTGAGCGGGGAGCCGACCTTGGCGTGACGGTCGGCGAAGTACTTCGCGAGGACGACGATCATGAGCACCTTCGCGACCTCGCTGAACTGGAACGTGATCCCACCGATGTGTACGGACCGCTGCGCGCCGAGGGACTCGGTGCCGATGGCGAGCACGACCCCGAGCAGGCCGAGCGTCATGAGGTACAGGAGCGGGGCGAAGGTACCGAGCCAGGCGTAGTCGAAGACGGCCACGGCCACCATGGCGGCGAACCCGATCGCAGCCCACAGCGCGCCGCGCAGGACGAACTGCATCGGGTCGCCCGCGAGCGTGCGCGACTCCACCGTGACCGAATACGTCATCACCAGGCCGTAGCCGATGAGCAGGATGGTGGCGATCAGCAGGTAGGGGTCGACCTGGTCGAGCCGGCGCGCGCGGGGGCGGTCGTGCAGCGGCGAGACGGCGCGGCCAAGGTCGAGCGCGCGGACGCTCATTTCGCCTCACCGCCGAGGTAGGCCTCGTACACGCGCTGCGTGATGCCGACGGCCGGATTGAGGCATAGCTCGCAGAGGCTCTTGCTGGAGTCGTAGGTGAAGATCGCCATGGCGATCTGGGCGGTCGGGTCGGCGTTGTCCTGCTGCGGCACGAACGAGACGAACCAGTTGTGGAAGCCGAGCTTGTTCCGGCCGGCGCTGTCCCTGCCGGCGGATTCACCGAACTCGGCGGTGCCGGTCTTCCCGGCGATCGGGAGCTTCAGGTTCGGCATGTACGCGTGCCCGATGGTCACCACCCGGCGCGCGGATTCGCGGATGAGACGCAGATCCTCCGCCTTCATGTCGAGCTTCCGCGTCACCTTTGGCTCCTGCACATGGATGACCTTGCCGGTCGCATCACGCACTTCCTTGAGCAGGCGCGGCGTGTAGAGCGTCCCGCCGTTCGCCACCGCGGCGTACGCGTTGAGCAGCTGGATCGGGGTGACGGCGACGAACCCCTGCCCGATCGACGCGTGGTAGGTGTTGCCGATCGTCCACTCCTCATCGAGCGTGGCGATCTTCCAGGCGGGATCGGGCATGATGCCGCGCGCCTCGCCCGGCAGGTCGATGCCCGTGCGCGCCCCGAACCCGAGCATGCGTCCGTACCTCCCGAGGTCCTCGGCACCCACGCCGCGGACGCCCGGGGCCACCGGCGAGCCGCCACCGAGCGTGTAGAAGTAGATGTCCGAGGAGTGCGCGAACGCGTTCACGAAATCGACCGAGCCGTGCGCGCGCCAGTCGTAGAACTGGGACCCGCTCACGGTCATCACCTGCGAGCTCACGTTCACGACCGTGTTGCGCGTCGCCGTGCCAGCGGTGAGCGCTGCGAGGCCGGTGACCATCTTGAACGTCGACCCCGGCGGGTAGATGTCCCCCACCGCCTTGTTCACCAGCGGCCGGCGGTCGTCGGTGTTGAGCGAGCGCATCTGCTCGGGGGTGATCCCCTGCACGAACCAGTTGTTGTCGTAGCCGGGAATCGAGACCATCGCCAGGATCTCGCCGTTCTGCGGGTTCATCGCGATGCCGACGGCCTGCGTGAAGCGGTCCTCTTCGACACCCTTGCGCAGCTCCGCGTCGAGCAGATCCTGGAGCCTCCGGTCGAGCGTGAGCACGACCGTGTTCCCGGCCACCGGCGGGCGGTACGCGAGCGTCTTGATCTCGCGCTGCGCCGCGTCGCGCTCGATCTCGCGCCAGCCGTACGTGCCCCGGAGGTACTGCTCGTACTGCAGCTCGAGGCCGGTGCGGCCGATGATGTCCGTCGGGAGGTAGCCGTGGTCCTTGAGCTCGGCGAGCTCCTCCTCGGTGATGGCGCCGACGTAGCCGATCATCGGCGAGTACAGCGTGGCCATCGGGTAGGACCGGATCGACTGCGCCTCGACCCGCACGCTCGGGAAGAGCTCCGGGCGCTCACTGAGCACGAGCGCGATCTCGCGCCCGACCGGCTTCGCCGAGACCTTCACCGGCTCGTAGGGGTTGCGGATGCGCTGCTTGTCGATGATCGCCGAGACCTCGGCCGCGTCGCGGCCGACGATGGCGCCCAGCTTGGCCACGAGGTCCGGCTGCTTCGCGCGCGGCAGATCGATGGGGAGCACCGTCACCGCGAAGCCGGGGACGTTGCGTGCGAGGACGTAACCATTGCGGTCGGTGATGCCGCCCCGCTCGGCCGCCACGGGGATGCGCAGCACGCGGTTCTGCTCGGAGAGCACGCGATAACGCGCGCCATTCATCACCTGGAGGTCGTACAGACGCACGGTGAGCGCCGTGAACACCATCAGGATCGCAAGACCCAGCGCGACGAACCGCCGCGGGCGGATGAACGCCCGGTCTTCGCTCCTCACCATCCGAACGATGCCTGCTTCTCTGTCGTCCGCCGAAGGGTACGGAAGAGCGGGTACAGCGCAAGCGCTAGGACGCCGTTGTACAGCGCGCCCGAGATCGCCGTCGCCAGGAGTAGCGGGAGCTCGCCGGTCGTCACGCCGGCCAGGCCCAGGATGAGGATGTAGAGGACCCCGGCGACCAGGCTCGCGCCGCCCACCAGGAGCGCCGCGCTCGGCACGGAGCGCGGCCGGCGCTGGATGTCCCCCACCCCGACCGCCGCCACCGGCACGAGCGCCGCGAGCGCGAGCGCGCCGAGCGGCCCGCCCGAGAGCAGGTCTGCGGCGAGACCGCCGAGGAACGCCCACCAGACCGCTTCGCGCGCGCCCGCCGCCACCGCCCAGGAGGCGGCGACCAGGACGACCAAATTTGGACGCGCACCGGCGACGGCGATGAACGGCACGAGCGACCCCTGTAGGAGTGCCGCCGCGAGCGGGACCAGTGTGGCCAGTGCCACTCGCACGACGACTTCCCTCCTCTGTGGCGGAACGCGCCGGCCGCCACGCTGCTACGCGCCCTTGGCCCTACGACCGCGCCTGTGCTCCCGAACGCACACCGTGCTCGCCGCCCTCGGTCGCCACCGTCTCCGTCGCCTCCGCCAACTCCTCGGTGAGCGGCAGGAACGGGTCCTCGTCCTTCAGCTTCGCCTGGACGTAGATGAGCACCAGGCGCAGCGTCGCCGCCACCGGGACCGCCAGCACCACGCCGAGCAGGCCGAAGACCGCGCCACCAGAGAGGAGCGCGAAGATGACGATCGCCGGGTGCAGACGGACCGCGCGCCCGATGACCGCCGGGATGACGAGATAGTCCTCGGCGTGGCGCAGGACCGTGTACATGATCGCGACGACCGCGACGTACGCGAGCTGTGACCAGCCAAATGGGTTGGGATGGCCGAGCGCCACCAGGCAAGCGATCGCGCCCGCGGTGATCGGTCCGACGAAGGGCACGGTCTCCAGGAACCCGGTCATCACGCCGAGCAGCACGCTGTAGGGGACGCCCAGGATCGTGAGGCCGATCGTGGTCACGCTCGACATGAGCACGACGAGGATCAGCTGGCCGCGGATGTAGCGGCCGAGCATGGTGTTGGTGTCGCGCAGCACCTGCACCACCTCGCGCCGGTGCGCGACAGGGAGATTGCGCTGGATGAATCCGAGGAAACGTGGCGCGTCGCGCAGGGTGAGGAACATCGCGATGAGGAAGATGAGGAACTCAAGGAGGAAGTGACCCAGCCCGACCACGAAGGGCAGGGCGCTCCGTGACACCGTCGCGCTGAGCTGGCGCTCGAGATCCGCCAGGCTCGGCCCGACGAGCACCGCGGTGAGGTCGCCCAGCCCCAGACTCACCAGGGTCGTGGTCACGGTCTGCTCGGCGTTCGCCGCGAGCGCCGGCCAGGTCGTCTGGAGCTCGCGCGTGTTGTCGATGAGGCGGGGGATGAGCACCCGTCCGCCACCAAAAATGACCGCGAGGACCGCGAAGAACACCGCCAGCGCCGCAAGGGTGCGTGGGAGCCTGAGACGCCGCTCGATCGCGCCCACAAGTGGTAGCAAGATATAGGACACGATCGTCGCCCAGAGGAACGGCTGGACGATCGCGCCGGCGCGGAACAGAAAGAGGACGGCGGCCGCCACAAAACCGAGGACGACCAGACGCTTTGTGGTCGGACTCCAGCGAGCTCTCATCGTGTCGGCCGATTATCCGGTAGGCATGTCCAGCGTGCGGGCGAACTCCTGCGGCCCGTCGCGCCGTGCGACAAGAAAACGCAGTCAGAGCATCTAAAGTATGCTATTGCAGTTTGGGCAGCATGATACCAAGGGCAGGCGCAGCCACTTTCCGATAGAATGGGCGCACGAATACGCTCGTCTCCGTTCCCAATTTTGCGCAGTTTCTTTCTTCGATGTTTCACGTGTGACAGGGGTCGAGTTGAGGGTGCTCGTAGTCAGCAATCAGAAGGGTGGGGTCGGGAAGACGACCACCGCCATCAGCCTCGGCGCCGCCCTTGTCGCGCGCGGACAGCGCGTCCTCATCGTCGACCTCGACCCGCAGGCCAACGCAACCAGCGGTCTTGGCATCACCAAGGACCGACCGGGCATCTACAGCGTGCTGATCAAGGAGCGACCGATCGTTGAGGCTGTCGTGAAGACCGAGATCTCGGGACTGGACCTGCTTCCATCCGGACCGGACATGGCCGGAGCGGAAGTGGAGCTCGTCCCGCTCATGGCCCGCGAGTTCCGCCTGCGCCAGTCGCTGCGCGGGGCCGAGAGCTACGACACCGTGATCGTCGACTGTCCGCCGTCGCTTGGGCTCCTGACGGTGAACGCGCTCGCCGCTGGTGACGCCGTCGTTGTGCCGGTCCAGTGCGAGTACTACGCGCTGGAGGGCCTGGCGCAGCTCATGGACACCATCGAGGCGGTGCGTCAGCGTCTCAATCAACGCCTCGAGGTGCTGGCGATCGTGCTGACGATGGAGGATCGCCGGAACCGCCTCTCGATGCAGGTCACCGACGAGGTCCGGCGACACTTCCCGAATCTGGTCGCGGACACCCGGATACCGCGCACGGTCCGTCTTGCGGAGGCACCCAGCCACGGCAAGCCGATATCGGTGTACGACCCGGAATCCCGCGCGGCGAAAGCGTACGACGAGCTCGCGGGCGAGGTGGTCAGCCGACTGGCGTCGCGCGTCCCGATCGCGCTTGCGGGGTCAGCCTGATGGCGCGGACCGGACTCGGACGGGGCCTCGACGTGCTGCTCGGTCAGCCACCGGCAGGGCAGACACCGTCGGCGCCCTCACTCCCGCCGGTCGGTTCGACCGAGATCCCGCTCGAGAAGATCACACCGAACCCGCACCAGCCCAGAACCCAGTTCGACCCCCAGGGGATCGCCGAGCTCGCCGCATCGATCACCCGGCACGGCGTTTTGCAACCAATTGTGGTATCTCGCAGGGGTGACGGGTACGAGCTGGTGGCCGGCCACCGCCGGGTGCTCGCCGCACGTGCGGCTGGGAAGACCACCATCCCCGCGGTCATCCGCGAAGACGTCCGCGACCGTCTCGAGCTCGCCCTCGTGGAGAACCTCCAGCGGGCCGATCTCAACGCGATCGAGACCGCGCGCGCCTACAAGCTGCTCATGGAGACCTACGACCTCACCCAGGAGCAGCTGGCTGATCGAGTGGGGAAGAGCCGCTCACACGTGGCCAACATGCTGCGCACCCTCACCGCACCCCAGCCGCTTCAGGACGCGGTCATGGAGGGGAAGATCAGCGAAGGGCACCTGCGCGCGCTGCTTCCGCTACCACTTTCGGAGGCACTGAGCGCGCTCGGCCAGATCATCGCGCGCGAGCTCTCGGTCCGCGACGCGGAGGCGCTCGTCCGCAAGATGGTCCACCCCACGCGACGGGGCCGCGCGCGCGGTCGCGCGCTGCGCAGCGATCCGGATCTTGCGGAAGTCACGAATGAGCTCCGCGCGGCGTTGGGCACCAAGGTGGAGATCGTCCGCCGCCGCAAGGGCGGTCGCATCCAGATCGAGTACTACTCGGACGAGGACTTCGAGCGGCTCTACGAGCTGTTCATCCGCGCCGGGAAGGCATAGAGGAGAGCACGTGGCCGTCAAGAAAGAGGATGTGAAGCCGCGCGCCGAGCCCGCCAACGGGCAGAAGCCGCCGGCCTCCTACAGCGCGAAGGACATCCAGGTCCTCGAGGGGCTCGAGGCCGTGCGCCGCCGTCCCGGCATGTACATCGGGACGACCGATCTGCGCGGCCTCCATCACCTCATCCGCGAGGTCCTCGACAACTCGATCGACGAGGCGATGAACGGGACGTGCGAGCGCATCGACGTGTGGATCGCCGCCGACAACTCCGTCACCGTCGCCGACAACGGCCGCGGCATCCCCACCGACAAGCAGCAGCAGACCGGGAAGTCCGCGCTCGAGGTCGTCCACACGATCCTCCACGCCGGCGGCAAGTTCGGCGGCGCGGGCTACAAGGTGTCCGGCGGACTCCACGGTGTCGGCGTATCGGTGGTGAACGCGCTCTCGACCGAGCTCGTGGTCGAAGTGCACCGCGACGGCAAGGTCTGGACGCAGACCTACGAGCGCGGCAAGCCGAGCGGCCCGGTGAAGATCGTCCCCAAGCCCACCCTGCCACTGCCGCCGGTGCTCCCGTGGAAGGAGCGCGCCAAGCAGACCGGCACGGTGACCCGCTTCGCGCCGGATCCGCAGATGTTCCCGGTCATCGAGTGGGATGCCTCGATCGTGGAGCAGTGGCTCCGCGAGACGGCGTACCTGAACAAGGGCCTCTTCCTCTCGCTCCATGACGAACGGAACGGCGGCGAGGCGAACTACTACTTCGACGGTGGCATCGTCTCCTTCGTCCGACACCTGAATCGGTCGCACACGGTCCTGCACAACAAGCCGGTGTACGTGGAGAAGGCACACGAGAACGGCACCGTGGTCGAGGTGTCGCTCCAGTACAACGATGGCTTCGCCGAGAAGGTCTACAGCTTCGCGAACAACATCAACACCATCGACGGCGGGGCGCATCTCACCGGCTTCCGCACCGCGCTCACCCGCACGATCAACGCGTACGCGCGCAAGAACGGGCAGCTGAAGGATGCCGACCCGAACCTGACCTCGGACGACGTCCGGGAGGGCCTCACCGCGGTCATCAGCGTGAAGATCCGCGAGCCGCAGTTCGAGGGGCAGACCAAGACCCGGCTCGGCAACGCCGAGGTCTCGGGTCAGGTCGCGGCCGCGGTGAACGACGCGCTCGGTCAGCACCTGGAGGAGAACCCCCAGGACGCGCGGCGCATCGTGGACAAGTGCCTCACCGCCTTCCGTGCGCGCGAGGCGGCGCGTAAGGCCCGCGACCTCGTCCTGCGCAAGGGCGCGCTCGACGGCTTTTCGCTCCCCGGCAAGCTCGCCGACTGCTCAGAGCGCGATCCGGACAAGTGCGAGCTCATCATCGTCGAGGGTCAGTCCGCGGGCGGCAGCGCGAAGGCCGGCCGCGATCGCCGGTTCCAGGCCATCCTGCCGCTCCGCGGCAAGATCCTGAACGTCGAGAAGGCACGCGCCGACAAGATGCTCGGGAACGAGGAGATCAAGTCGCTCATCACCGCGCTGGGCACGGGTATCGGCGACTACTTCGACATGAAGAAGCTTCGCTACGGCAAGACCATCCTCCTCGCCGACGCCGACGTCGACGGCTCGCACATCCGCACGCTCCTCCTCACGCTCCTCTACCGCCACTTCCGGCCGCTCATCGAGGAGGGACGCATCTTCATCGGGCAGCCGCCGCTCTTCCGCCTGCAGCTGGGCAAGGAGGTGCGCTGGGCCTACTCCGATGCCGAACGCGACCGCTACATCAAGGAGCTGAAGGCCGAGGCCCGGAAGAAGCGCGACGATCGCAAGGCCAAGGCCGACGCCGACCAGAAGACCGCACCTGCGAAGGGCCGGCGCCGCGCGGCGTCCGACGAGGACGAGGCGGAGGGCGCGCCGCTGAACACCGATGAGGGCACCGACGACGGCAAGGGCGGCCGCGAGCCGGCGATCGCCCGGTACAAGGGTCTCGGCGAAATGAATGCCGAGCAGCTCTGGCAGACCACCATCAATCCCGCGACGCGCACCCTGCGGCGGGTGACGCTCGAGGACGCCGAGCGGGCCGACGTCGTCTTCGACGAGCTCATGGGCAACGAGGTCGAGGGCCGCAAGAAGTGGATCATGGCGAACGCGACGAAGGCGGCGCTCGACGTCTGATGTCGACCGAACGGAGCGTCCCGTGGCGCGGCTGAGCGAGCTGGGCATCGACTTCGACCATTGGTGCTTCGCCTGCGGCCGCGCGAATCCGACGGGCCTGCACCTTGACTTCGACGTGGCCACGCGACGCGCCGAGACGCGGTTCACCGCCGAGCGGCAGCACACCGGCTATGACGGCACGGTCCATGGCGGCATCGTCACCGCCCTGCTCGACGAGACGATGGGCTGGGCCATCTTCCATCAGGGCATCTGGGGCGTCACCGGGCGGATCAGCGTGACGTTCCGCCGTCCGGTCCCGGTGGGCGAGCCGCTCGTCGTCTCGGGCGAGGTCACCAAGGAGGCCCGGCGCGCGATCGAGACGAGGGGCGAGATCCGTGACGCGACGGGGGCGCTCCTGGCCGAGGCCAGCGCGCTCTTCCTGGTCATGCCCGACGAGCGCCGGCGCGAGCTCGAGCGCCGCTACTCCCGCACCGATGAGGCCTTCGCGCGGGTGCGGGCCGCGGTCGAGGCCGAAGAAAAGCAACTGGAGCATGGACGCACGTGATCGAACAGCCGAACAACGAGCGCGAGGTCCCGATCGAGCTCGAGCACGAGATGCGACAGGCGTATCTGGACTACGCCATGAGCGTCATCGTCTCGCGCGCCCTCCCCGACGTGCGCGACGGGCTCAAGCCCGTGCAGCGCCGGATCCTCTACACGATGCACGAGATGGGCCTCCGGAACGATCGGCCCTTCCGGAAGTCCGCGGCGATCGTGGGCGAGGTGATGGGGAAGTACCACCCCCACGGTGACGCTCCGATCTACGACGCGCTCGTCCGGCTCGCGCAGGACTTCGCCGCGCGATACCCGCTCGTGCAGGGACAGGGCAATTTCGGCTGCTTCTCCGGAGACACCAAGATCGAGATGTATCAGGGCGAGCCGAAGACGCTCGCCGAGCTCGTCGACATGGCGCACCGTGGCCTGCGCGCCGAGGTCTTCACCCTCGACGCGCACCGCAACGTCCGCATCAAGCCGATGCGCGCCCCGCGCCTGGTGCGCCGCAACGACCCGGTGGTCAAGGTGACGCTCGAGTCCGGCGCCGAGATCGTCTGCACCCCCGACCACCGCTTCCTGCTGCGTGACGGCACGTACCGCGAGGCCCAGCAGCTCAAGGCGAAGGACCAGCTCATGCCGTTCGCGCGCACGGCGATCCCCGAGCGCCTCCATCGCACCGGGGCCTTCCCGATCCCCGCGAGCCTCAGCCAGAAGGTCGTCAAGGTCGAGCCGGCGGGCAAGACCGACGTGTACGACCTCACCGTGGACGTGACGCAGAACTTCGCGCTCGCGGCCGGGGTCTTCGTCCACAACTCCATCGACGACGACCCGCCCGCGGCGATGCGGTACACCGAGGCGCGCCTCGCCTCCGTCGCGAACGAGCTCCTCGCCGACATCGACAAGGACACCGTGGATTGGGTCCCCAACTACGACAGCCGCCACCAGCAGCCCTCGGTCATGCCGGCGCGCCTGCCGAACCTCATCGTGAACGGCTCCGCGGGCATCGCGGTGGGCATGGCCACGAACATCCCGCCGCACAACCTGCGCGAGGTGGTCGAGGCGACCAAGCGCCTCATCGCGGATCCCGAGCTCACCAACGACGACCTGTGCGAGACGATCCAGGGACCCGACTTCCCCGGGGGCGCGATGATCTACCGCTTCGAAGAGGTCCGGAACGTCGAGACGGGCAAGGGCGAGCGGGTGGACGGCATCCGCCGCGCGTACGCGACCGGTCGCGGCCGCATCGTGATGCGCGCGAAGGCCCACATCGAGGAGATGCGCGGCAACCGCGAGGCGATCATCGTGAGCCAGCTGCCGTACGCGGTGAACAAGGCCTCACTCATCGAGAAGATCGCCGACCTCGTCCAGAACAAGCGCCTCGCCGGCATCAGCGACATCCGCGACGAGAGCGACCGCGACGGGATGCGCATCGTCATCGAGATCAAGCGCGACGACACCGCGAACCGGGTGCTCAACAACCTCTTCAAGCACACCGCGATGCAGTCCACCTTCAACCTGAACATGCTCGCGCTCGTCGACGACCAGCCGCGGGTCCTCTCGCTCAAGGAGGTCCTGCAGCACCACATCGACTACCGCAAGGACGTCATCCGCCGGCGGACGCAGTTCGAGCTCACCAAGGCGAAGGACCGCGCGCACATCCTCGAGGGCCTGAAGATCGCGCACGCCAACCTCGACGCGCTCATCAAGCTCATTCGCGCCCACAAGGGGCAGGAGGCCGTGCTCATCGGCAAGATGCGCGAAGCGTTCGGGCTCTCCGAGCTGCAGGCGAAGGCGATCCTCGACATGCAGCTGCGCCGGCTGTCCGCGCTCGAGCGCGAGAAGCTCGACGAGGAGTACGAGGCCACGATCAAGCTCATCGCCGAGCTCGAGTCGATCCTGGCCAATCCGCGCAAGGTCATGGCGCTGATCACCCAGGATCTGGACGCGCTCGCCGAGCACTACGGCGACGAGCGCCGTACCGAGATCGTGAACGACCTGCCGGGCCAGTTCACCGACGAACAGCTGGTCTCGGACGAGGATGTCGTCATCACGCTGTCGAGCCGCAACTACGCCAAGCGCATGCCGCTCTCGACCTACCGTCAGCAGCATCGCGGCGGCCGTGGTGTCATCGGCATGGCGACGCGCGACGAGGACGACGTCGATCACCTGGTGGTCGCACGCAACCACGACCGGCTCTACGTCTTCACCGACCGCGGCCGTGTCTTCGCCTTGAAGGTGTACGAGCTCCCCGACGCCAGCCGCACCGCCAAGGGCACCCCGATCCAGAACATCCTCGAGGCGATGCAGCAGGGCGAGCGCGTCTCCGCGCTCGTCGCGCTCCGCGACACGACCTCGGCGGAGTTCCTGGTCATGGCGACGCGCAAGGGCTTCATCAAGAAGACCACCCTCTCCGAGTACGCGAGCGTCCGCCGCGCGGGCCTCATCGCCATTGCGCTCCGCAAGGGTGACGAGCTCGCGTGGGTTGCGCCGGCCGCTCGCGATGACCGGATCCTGCTGGCGACGAAGAAAGGCAAGGGCATCACCTTCAAGGCCACCGACGCCCGGCCGATGGGCCGCTCGACGCAGGGCGTCACAGGTATCCGGCTGCAGAAGGGTGACGAGGTGATCGGCATGGGTATCGCTCGGCCGAGCACCGAGGTCCTTTCGGTGACCGCGAATGGCTACGGCAAGCGCACCGCGATCGACGAGTTCCCGACCCAGGGTCGCGGTGGTCAGGGGGTCATCCTGGCGTCGCTCGGGCCCAAGACCGGCGAGGTCGCGGCGATCCGGATCGTCGATGAGGGCACCCAGGAGATCCTGCTCATCACGACCACGGGCGTCGTGATCCGCACCCCGATCGACCAGATCCGAGTGCTCGGACGGCCGACGATGGGGGTGAAGGTGATGAGCACAGGCGACGCGAAGATCGCCTCCATCGCCACGTTCACAACGACCCGCCCGACGCAGACGCAGCTCCCCGTCCACTAGGCACGCTCGACAGGCACCCAGACGTGCGCCCTCTCGGCGGCGTCCGCCGACCGTACGTTTTCGCGTCCGGCGGACGCTCCTAGTACCACTTCGCCCCCATGAGGCGTTGTGTTCGACGCAGCGGGGCGGCTATGTTCCGCAGCAGAACGACCACAGGGGGTCCGGTCGTTCGCTTCCGCGGACAGCGAACGGACCTCCGACGAGCAAGGGAAGGGCTGCCGGGAGTGATCACCCTCGACGACGTGAGCAAGCGGTACCCGAACGGCACGTACGCCCTCCGGGATGTGGATCTGCACATCGAGCCGGGCGGGTTCGTCTTCCTCGTCGGGTCCTCCGGAGCAGGGAAGAGCACCCTCATCCGTCTCTTGATCCGCGAGGAGACCGCCACGACCGGCCGGGTCATCGTCGAGGGCGAGGACGTCGGCAGGATGCCGCGTGGTCACGTCTCGCGCCTGCGCCGGAAGGTGGGCGTCGTCTTCCAGGACTTCAAGCTCCTGCCGGCGAAGACCGTCGCCGAGAACGTCGGGTTCGCGCTCGTCGTCACCGGCCACTCCAGCCATGAGGTCCGCGAGGAGACCGAGCGCGTCCTTTCGCTCGTCGGCCTGAGCCAGCGCCGGGATCACTTTCCGGCCCAGCTCTCCGGCGGCGAGCAGCAGCGCACCGCGATCGCGCGCGCCCTCGTGAACCGCCCGCGCATCCTCATCGCCGACGAGCCGACGGGCAACCTCGACCCGGTCACGAGCTGGGAGATCATCAAGCTCCTCACGCGCGTGAACGAGCTCGGCACGACCATGGTCATGGCGACCCACAACGCGGAGATCGTGAACGCGCTCCGCCGCCGCGTCGTCCACCTCGACCACGGGCGTGTCGTCCGCGACGAGCGCGAGGGGTTGTACGCAGCATGACCGAGCGAGGAGCGGCCGCGCCGCGACGAGCGAGTCCACCGGAGCGGAGCGACGCGGCGACGCGACGCGGCGCAGCCGGCGGAGCGGAGCGCGAAGAATGAGGCGGGTTTCCTACGTCCTCTCCGCCGCCGCGCAGGGCTTCCTGCGCAACCCCGCGATGAGCCTGGCGTCCACGTTCACTGTGACGCTCATGCTCACGCTCTTCGCCTTCTTCATGACCGCCGACCGCGGGCTGCAGGCGACCGTGGCAGTGCTCGAGGGCAAGGTCGAGCTCGCGCTCTTCCTCGATGACAACGCCAAGGTCTCCGACATCCTCGCGTTGAAGTCGCGCATCGAGAGCGACCCCGCCGTCGCCCGCGTCGACTACGTGACGAAGGAGCAGGCACTCAAGCGGCTCCAGGAGATCGCGGCGCGGCGCCCGGATTTCGAGCTCACGGACATCTCGACGAATCCCCTTCCCGCATCGCTCGAGATCAAGATGGCCGAGGCAGAGCAGGCGAAGCGCCTCGCGTCGGACCTGCGCGCCGAGGTCGGCAAGGGTGTCGTGTATGACGTCATCGACAACCCGCAGGTGGTCGACCAGCTGCTCACGATCACGCGCCTCCTCTCGTTCGGCGGCGTCGCGATCCTCGCGATGATGCTCGCGGTGGCGCTGTTCGTGATCGTGAACACGATCAAGCTCGCCGTCCACGCGCGACGTGACGAGATCGAGATCATGAAGCTCGTCGGCGCGTCGGATTGGTTCGTCCGCTGGCCCTTCATCCTCGAAGGGATGATCGTCGGCGGCCTCGGAGCGGTGGTCTCCCTCGCCGTCCTGTTCGCGGCGGCCGGACCGGTGACGAGCGTCATGACCGAGTTCCTGGACGTCCTGCCGGTCAGCTTTGGTGCCGACTTCGCGGTCCAGCTCGTGGCGAGCGTCTTCGGCGTCGCGCTCCTGGTGGGAGCGGGTGGAGCGACCCTCTCGGTCCGCTCCCACCTCGCCAAGTGAGGCGGTCGCGGGCCATGGAGCCCTTGACCGACGGGCAGCCGAGGTGGGACCATTCGCGGTCCATGGGAACTCCCCGGACGAGCCGGGGAGGTGGGAGTTGGAGGAACGGCGGCCTTCGCGCGACCGTCGTCGCGCTCATGGCGGCTGCCTTCATCGTCGGCCAGCAGATCCCCGCGAACGCCGACGACCCGCTCCAGGAGGCGCTCCGGCAGAAGGAACAGCTCGAGCGTGCCGTCGCGCAGTCCCGCGCCAATGCGGAGCGCTACAAGAGCGCGGCGAGCCAGTTCCAGGCGGCCGTCGACGCGGCGAACCAGCGCATCGCGAGCCTCGCCGCACGTCAGAACGACGCGCAGTCGCAGGCCGACGCGCTCGCCATCGAGATCCAGATCCGCGAGGAGCAGCTCGCGCTCGTCTCGTTCCAACTGGACGAGACGAAGGCGCTCGCGGAGTCACTCGGCGCGCAGGCGGGCGAGCAGCAGCAGCAGCTCGTCATCCGCGAGGCCCTGTACGCCAAGCACCTGCGCACGACGTACCGCCAGGCGCTCATCTCGCCGCTGGAGATGCTCCTGTCTTCTCGGTCGCTCACCGACTTCGCCAGTCGCGTCCAGGCGATGATCTTCGTGAACCGCCAGGACAAGCAGCTCGCGAACGACATCAAGTCACTGCGTGCCGACACGGCGCGCAAGCTCGAGGACGCCGCCGGCAAGCAGAAGGAGATCGTGGGACTCCAGGCGCAGATCGACAGCCAGCGGAAGGATCTCGCCAAGCAGAAGGCCGACTACGACGAGCTCGTACGGCAGATGCAGGCGTCGATCGCGCAGCAGGCCGAGGTCCGCGCGGGGGCAGCGAACGACCGCAACAAGCAGCTCCAGAACGCGAAGGCCGCGAACGACGAGACCGCGACGCTGAACCGCCGCCTGGAGCAGGCCGAGGCGCTCTACGCGCAGCTGGCCGCGGCCGCGGCCGCGCGGAGCGGTCTCGGGGTGTTCAATGGCTCCAAGCTGCCGCTTTGGCCGCTCTCGGGGCCCGTCACGTCGTACTTCGGAGCCCGTTGGGGGGGCTTTCACAACGGCATCGACATCGCGGGGCCGATGTACACGCCCATCCGCGCCGCAGCGGCCGGCCAGGTCGTGACGGTCGGCAAGCCTTACCTCGCCTATGGCGACACGGCGACGGTCGTGATCATCGCCCATGGCTCGAACTTCTCGACGCTGTACGGCCACCTCGACGACGGCCCGCGGCCGCCCGTCGTCCGCGTCGGCCAGACCGTGGCGGCCGGCCAGATCATCGCGTACGTCGGCATGACCGGGTGGACCACGGGCCCGCACCTGCACTTCATGACGATCGCCAACGGGCGGGCGGTCAATCCGATGCCCTACATGCCGTAGCCCCGGGGAGTCCCCGTTGACGACGAAGGCGCCGGTATCCCGGCGCCTTCTCATTTGTGCGGAGACTTCCATGACGTACGATATCCAGCGAAAGAAAGGAGGTGATGTGGAGTGGGTGATGCCAATGGGAAACCAAAGACCCGAACGGCCCTCACTTCAGCCTTTCGTCATGAGACCATCTGAGGTGATCGCGAACTAGCTCGCGGGGTCTTTGGTGACCCGGCATACCTGGGCGGCGGCAGCGATGCCGCCGCCCTTTTCTTTTGCCCCGCTCTACGCTTTCGGCATGCGCGAACGAGCCCGCAGCACGCCCGAGCGGCCCGAGAAGAAGGCGCGCGACGTCCAGCTCGCCGACAACCGCAAGGCCTTCTTCGACTACGCCATCGAGGAGAAGCTCGAGGCGGGCATCAGCCTGACCGGAACCGAGATCAAGTCACTGCGGGCCGGCCGGGTCAATCTTCGCGACGGCTACGCGAAGGTCGAGAAGGGGGAGGCCTGGCTGCGCGGGGTGCACATCTCGCCCTGGACGCACACGGGCTACGAGAACCACGAGCCGACGCGGCCGCGCCGGCTCTTGCTCCATCGGGCGGAGATCGCCTTTCTGGAGCGCGGCGCCGCTCAGCAGGGCTACACCATCGTGCCGCTGCGGATGTACACCAAGCACGGTCGCGCCAAGGTCGAGCTTGGGCTGGGCAAGGGCAAGCGGCGGTACGAGAAGCGCCAGACGATCAAGGAGCGCGAGGCGACGCGCGAGATGGACGCCGCGATCCGCCGTCGCGCGCCTCGCTAGCCTCCGAACGCGGGGGTGCCTTCGCGGCTCTCGGCCGGGCCGTGGCCGCGGATGGGGACCTCGGTGAGGAACACCGACGCGACCGCGGCGATGGCGACGATCGCCGTCGCGTAGACGAACACGTCGTGGATCGTCGACGCGAGCGCGCTGCGGATGGCGACCTGGATCTGGTCGAAGACGGGCTGCAGCTGGGGCGACAGCGCGTCGCGCGTCGCGGCGATGCGGCCGGCGTCGAAGATCGCCTGGGGGCTGCCGCCGGTGGGGATCGCCGCGAGCGCCTGCGGAGGCACGCCGAGAGCGGCGACCTTCTCCGAGATGCGGATCGGCAGCTGGTGCGACAGGACGGCGCCCAGGATGGACACCCCGATCGTGCCGCCGATGTTCCGCCAGAACTGGATCTGGCTGGACACGACCCCGAGGTACTGGCGCGCGACCGCGCTCTGCGTGGCGTTGATGTACAGCGGGAACGTGACCCCCAGGCCCACGCCTACGAGCACGAGGTCGCGGACGACCTCGATCTCCGGTGTGCCCACGCTCACGCGGCTGAGCAGCCAGAGGCCCGACATCATCACCAGGATGCCGGCGGTGCCGACGAGGCGGTAGCGATCGATGCGCGTGATGATCTGTCCGGTCACCAGGCTCGAGGTGACCATCCCGAGCATCATCGGCGTCACGAGCAGCCCCGAGTTCGTGGCCGCAATGCCGAGGACGCCCTGGTAGATCAGGGGGACGTACAGGATCGCCCCGAACATGCCGAAGGCCACGAAGAATCCGGTGACCATGGAGACCGCGAAGGTGCGGTTCTTCCACATCCGGAATGGGACGATGGGATGCTCCTCGCGCTGCTCGATGAGAAAGAAGACGACACCCATGACGAGGGAGGTGCCGAGCAGCACAAGGACCTCGGGTGAGGTGAATTCATGGTCGCGGGTGATCGAGAACCCGACGAGCATCGGGACGAGCGTGGCAGTGAGCGCGAATGCGCCGGCGAAATCGATGTCGCGCCATGAGGCGCGGTGCGCCACGGCCGGCATGGTGAGGAACACGGCGGCGAAGGCGATCAGACCGACGGGGACGTTCACGTAGAAGACCCAGCGCCAGCCAGCGCTGTCGGTGAGCGAACCACCCACGACGGGACCGACGATCGAGGCGATGCCGAAGATGCCGCCGAACACCCCCTGCATGCGGGCGCGTGTGCGCGGGTCGAACAGGTCGGCGATGGACGCGAAGACGCTCGCGAAGAGCACGCCGCCGAAAAGGCCTTGTACCCCACGGAAGGCGACCAGCTCGCCCATGTTCCGCGCCTGGCCGCACAGCGCCGAGGCAAGGACGAAGCCAGCGATGCCGGTGAGCAGCACCGGCTTGCGGCCGAAGAGATCGCCGAGCTTGCCCGAGATCGGGGTCGTCGTGGTGGAGGCGACCATGTAGGCCGTGGCGACCCACGCATAGAACTCGAGGCCGTGGAGCTCGCCGACGATACGCGGCAGCGCGGTGCCGACGATGGTCTGGTCGAGGGCGGCAAGGAAGAGGGCGAGGCCCACGCCGATCGTCGCGAAGATGCGGGCGTTCCGCGTCAGCTCAGCGGGCATCCGCGGCCTCCGGGGAGAACGCGGTGTGGACATCGGCGAACGCCGCACGCAGGCGCTGCTTCTCCGCCGCGCTGAGTGTGGCCAGACGCTCCGCGATCGCGACGGCCGCGGCGTGCTCGAAACGCTGGAGCTGGCGGCGTCCCTCGGGGGTCAGGGCAACGCGGACGGCGCGGCGGTCGGCGCTCTCCGCCTCGCGCCGCACCAATCCCTCCGACTCGAGCGCCTCGACCACCTCGGACAGCGTGGAGGGTGAGATCTTCGCGGCCTGTGCCAGGACGCCGGCGCGACAGGGACCGTCCCGCAGACCATGGAGGAGGCGGGCGCGCTCCAGGGAGCCCAGCTCGGCCGACTGGGCAGCCCGCACCATCACCGCCCGGAAGAGCGGGAACGTCCGAAGCAGGGTCTCGGCGAGCGAGAGCTCCTCGCCGGTGGGGCTGCGGCTCACGGGGCCATCCTTTCGGTGGACGAATAGTTCGGTGACCGAAATAGTAGCGGACACGACGTAGGCTCGCCGGGCGAGCGTCCGTATCGTTCGGCCCGTGCAGTACGCCGCATTCATCGGCTGCTGCCTCATCTGGGGCAGCACTTTTCTGGCGATCCGCGTCGGCAACCAGACGGTCCCGCCGGAATGGGCCGCAACGCTCCGCCTCCTCCTGGCCGCGCCGCTCCTGGCGCTCGTCGTCGTCATCCGCCGGGACGCCTGGCCGCGCGGCAAGGCCCTCCAGGCGGCGATCCTCTTCGGCCTCTTCAACTTCGGCGTGAACCTGGCACTCCTGTACTGGGGGGAGCGGGTCGTGCCGAGCGGCATCGCCGCCGTCCTGTACGCCACGGTGCCGCTGTCGACTGCGCTCATCGCGGCGGGCATCGGTGTCGAGCGGCTGAATGTGCGCAAGCTCCTCGCGGCGCTCGTCGCGATGGTCGGCGTCGCCACGATCTTCGCCGGCGAGATGCGTCTCGATGTCCCGCTCGAAGGCCTCGCTGCGGTACTCCTCGCGGCGACCGCGGCGTCACTCTCGGCCGTCTTCCTCAAGCGGGCGCCGCAGCCATCGGTCTTCTCGACGAACGCGGTCGGTTGCGCGGTCGGCGCCGTCTTCTGCCTGGGCGCGAGCATGGTCCTCGGTGAGGATCGCGCGATCCCCACCGCGTTCGACGCGTGGTGGCCGATCGTCTATCTCACGCTCGCCGGCTCGCTCGGGGCGTACGTCATCTTCACCTGGCTCATCGGGCACTGGCCGGTGACGAACGCGAGCTACATCGGCGTGGTGGTCCCGGTCATCGCGGTCATCCTCGGAGCAGTCTTTCTCCAGGAGACCCGTTCGGCCGAGACCTACCTTGGCGCGGTCATCGTGGTGGGCGCGGTCATCGCGGCCCTGCGCGGAGGCGGCGCCGCGCACTAGGTGGCACCGGCCGTGCGGGGGGGCGGGGCGGGAGGTGCCACATGCGAATCAAGCTCGACGCGACGGTCCGGACGAGCGACGGTCATGCCGCCGGCCGGGCGAAACGCGCCATCTTCGACCCGGCAACCAACGAGGTCAGCGGGTTCGTCATCGACACCGGAGGGCTCTTCGGTCACGAGGTGGTGGTGTCCCGTGACGTGCTCGAGCGCGCCGGAGTGGACGGGGACGACCTGATCGTCGACCTCAGCAAGGACGAGCTGCGCGGCCTCGAGCGATACGAGCAGGACGACTTCGCCGCAGCGCCGGTCGGCTGGATGCCACCCGCGCTGTACGACTACCCGGCCGGCATGTACCTCTTCCCCGTCCAAGCGGAGACGTCCTCCGCCCAAGATGCCGCGCGCCCAGCGCGCCCGTCGATCGCCAAGGGAATGACCGTCCGCGACGCCAACGGTCGCTCGATCGGTGAGGTGAAGGAGCTGCGCGTCGACGACATGACCGGCGAGCTTCGCTCGGTCCTGGTGAAGGAGAGCGACCCCGCGGGCCGGGGCGCGACCACCGAGATCCCCGCCGAGCAGGTGGACGTCGGCGACGGGGAGCTCCGGCTCGTCGAGGACAGCGGGACCGCCGGCGCGGGGCGCGAGGGCATCTCGCCTAGCCGGTGATGACGATCTTGGCGCGAGCCTGCCCCGTGCCGACGTAGCGAACGGCCTCACGCGCCTCTGAGAGCGGGTATGTGCGCTCGATGGCCGGCCGCAGCTCGCCCGCCAGCATGAGATCGCGCAGGGACGCGAGGTCTTCGGTGCTGCTCTTGGCCACGAAGAACTTCACCCGCTGCTTCAGCACCCGTGTGCGGAACACGATGCCGAGAAGGCGCGCGAAGATCCCGATGAAGCCACCCGTCTTCGCTGCACCCACCTCGACGAGGACACCGCCGGGGACCAGCAGACGCAGCAGGGAGCCCACCGAGCGCGTGGCGGCGATGTCTATCACGGCGTCGTAGCGCTCTGGCCGCCGCGTGAAGTCGCCCCGGGAGTGGTCGATGACCTCGGCTGCGCCGAGCGAGCGGACCAGGTCCACGTTGCGGGGTCCCGTCACCGCCGTGACCTCCGCACCGAGCGCCTTGGCGATCTGGACCGCAAAGGTCCCGACGCCGCCGCCCGCGCCGACGATCAGGACACGCTGTCCCGCCCTGACCTGCGCGTGGTCGCGGAGCGCCTGGAGGGCGGTGCGCCCGGCGACCCCGAGCGTGGCCGCCTCCTCGAAGGAGATGCTGGGGGGCTTCGGGAGGAGCCGGTCCTCGCGGGCACGGACGTACTCCGCGAAGGTGGCCACGGACCCGCCGAAGACCTCGTCCCCGGGCCTGAACGTGGTGACACCCGGTCCGACCTGCTCGACGACGCCCGCCAGGTCCACACCGCGGACCGGATCGTCCTTCGAGCGCGTGATCTTCGAGGCGACCTCGAGGATCAGGCCCCCGTGCGTCGTGTGCCAGTCGAGGGCGTTGACCGACGCCGCCCGCATCCGCACGAGTACCCGCCCCTCCGACACCGCTGGGATCGGGACCTCACGGACGTGCAGCACGTCCGCCGAGCCGCGTCCTTCCTGGACGAGTGCCTTCATGGTGTTGCCACGCCGCACCGCACCGCTGTGGTCGTCGGCCATTTCGATCTCCCTGGCTGCGTTCACGTCGTCCTCTCCTTGCGCGCGCTGGCCCTGTCGGTTTCCCCTTACGCCGTAAGGTGCGTGGGAGTACGATACCGTACGACGTAAGGCTGTCAAGCATCTGGAGGGGCCGATCACCAGGAGAGCGGCGACGACCACCCCGCGACGCGAGCCACTGAGCCGCGAGCGAGTCATCGCTGCGGCGATGGAGCTGGCCGACCGTGAAGGCATCTTGGCGCTCTCCATGCGCAGTCTCGCCGGCGAGCTCGGTGTCGAGGCGATGTCGCTCTATCACCACGTGGAGCGCAAGGAGGATCTGCTCGCGGGTATCGCGGAGCTGGTCATGGCGGAGATCGAGCTGCCCGAGGGCCGCACCGTGGCGTGGCGGGACGCAGTGCGCCGGATGGCGGTCTCCTACCACGCCGCCCTGCGCCGGCACCCCTGGATACACGAGATCCGGACGCCGCCGTCACGCGTCGGCAGCGGGACGCTGCGCTACATGGAGTGGCTCCTGGGCACGCTACGGCAGGCCGGCTTCTCGGCCCTCATGACGCACCACGCCTACCACATCCTGGACAGCCACATCATCGGCTCGGCGATGTGGGAGGCGGGCATCGTCTCCGCCCTGTCCAAGCGGTCGCTCGACGATCTCGCCAGGACCTTCCTCGGGAGCATCCCGATCACCGAGTACCCCTACGTGCATGAGCACACCCAGCAGCACCTGGGGAAGATCACCAAGGGGGACAAGCATCCGTTCGAGCTCGGCCTGGATCTCATCCTCGACGGGCTCGATGGACTCAGGGATGAACGCGTCGAGGTGGATCAGGGCAGCCGCGGCTAGCGTCGGGACACTCGGCGGCGGCGACCCGTCGGGGAGCGCTGCCGCCCACTGTGGAGATGGGGGAGGGTCGAACTCCCCGTCCAGAGCCATCGAACGATCCGCGTCCACGAAGCCTCGTCGGCGGTTTGCATCTCACGGTCCCGGTCGCGCACCGACGCGCTACCGGATCCGCCAGCCCGGCTGTCTTAGGCCCGCTCACCGGACGTCGGCGGGCCGCACCTCCGCTCTCTCGTCCTCACCGGTCCGCGGAGGGTGGACCGGCGGGACGCTCACTGACTAGGCAGCGAGGGCGTAAGAGTTGTTGGCAGTTATCTGCCTGCTGCTCGGTTCACGGGGTGAACAGCACCCCCGGCTCGCAACGGATCGCTCTCCTGCCCTGTCGAAACCACGCATCCCCGTGATCCCGCTAGGGACGAGCACCATTCTACCGTCAGTGGTGCCCGTGACCCGCTTGCTCGCTCTCGTCCTCGTCCTCGGCGCGTGCAGTAGCGGCGCCGAGGTGACGCTGCGCACGGCCTCGCCCACACCCTCGCGCACACCCATCGCGACGCGCACCGCCGCGCCGACGCCTTCCACGTCCCCGTCCGCATCACCGAGCGCGAGCGCCACGCCGGTCGTGCGCGCGCCCGGCCAGACGCACTACGTGGCCATCGGCGCGTCCGACACCGTGGGCGTCGGATCGCTCGACCCGCTGAATGGCTCGTGGCCGTCGCGCCTCGCGGCGCTGCTCCCGCCGGGGAGCACCTACCGCAACCTCGGCGTCTCCGGATC